>CAZCGB010000564.1:0-2589 GCA_964498045.1 uncultured Isosphaeraceae bacterium | reverse complement strand
AACTGGGCGAACTACGCGCGCTTCGTGGGCGACGTCTTCGGCAGCGCGCTCGCCGCCGAGGGCATCTTCGCGTTCTTCCTCGAATCAGGCTTCCTCGCGGTGCTGGTGTTCGGCTGGGACCGCGTCTCGCCGCGCATGCACTTCTTCGCGACGTGTATGGTTTCGCTGGGGTCGATCTTCTCCGCGGTGTGGATCATCATCGCCAATTCATGGATGCAGACGCCCGCCGGGCACGTGATCGACCACCAGGCCGGCCGCGCGGTGATCCAGGACTTCTGGGCGCTCGTGTTCAACCCGTCGAGCATGATCCGCCTGTTCCACACGCTCATGGGCGCGTTCATCCTGGGCGCGTTCTTCGTCATGAGCATCACCGCGTATTACATCCTGCGCGGCCGCCACCTTGATTTCGCGAAGAAGTGTTTCACGATTGCGCTCGCGTTCAGCACGATCTGCAGTTGCGTGATGCTCTTCTCCGGCGACCTGCAGGCCCGCGAGGTCGGCTTTCATCAACCGGCGAAACTCGCGGCGTTTGAAGGCATCTTTCACACCGAAGACAAGCCGACAGGGATGTATCTCATCGGCTGGCCCGACAGCGCGAACGAGCGCGTGGTCGGCGTGCAGGTGCCGTATCTGCTCACGTTCCTGATGTACCGCGACTTCACCACGCCAGTCGTCGGGCTCGATCGGTTTCAGCCGGAGGATCGTCCGCCAGTGCGATTGCCGTTCATGACGTATCACTTGATGATCGGATTGGGCACGTTCTTCGCGGGCATCACAGTGCTCGCGGCGTTCCTGCGCTGGCGCGGCACGCTGTTCGGCAAACGCTGGCTGCTGTGGACGTTCGTGTTCGCGGTGCTGGGCGCGTACGCCGCGAATCAGGCGGGATGGGTGTCCGCCGAGGTCGGCAGGCAGCCGTTCGTGGTGTATCCGGAGGTGAAGCAGCAGGCCGACGGCATGTTCGACATGATCGGCGGCATGCGCACGACCGACGGGCTCTCTGACACGCGCGTGGTGATCGCCTCGCAGGTGGTGTCATCGATTGTGATGTTCTCGCTGGTGTATGCGATGCTGTTCATCGTGTGGGTGTACGTGCTCAACAGCAAGATCCATCACGGGCCCGACGCGCCGCGGGAGCCGACGGTGAAGGGCGGCTCGGCACGGAACCTGCTGGAGGCGGCGACGGAACTCATCCGGCACGGCAAGTCCTCGCTGTCGTCGGCGAAGGATGATCACGACGGCGAATCTGAAGGGAGCCGCTGATGCCCATGGACATCACCAACCTGCAGATGCTCTGGTTCGTGCTGCTGGGCGTGCTGCTCGCCGGCTACGCGGTGCTCGACGGCTTCGACCTGGGCGTGGGCATCCTGCATCCGTTGGCGAGGACGGACCAGGAACGCCGCATCATGATGAACTCGATCGGCCCGCTGTGGGATGGCAACGAAGTGTGGCTGGTGGTGTTCGGCGGCGCGCTGTTCGCGGCGTTTCCCAAGGCCTACGCCGCGGCGTTCTCCGGGCTGTACGTGGCGTTCATGCTGCTGCTGTTCTGCCTGATCTTCCGTGGCGTGTCCATGGAGTTCCGCAGCAAGCAGCCGGGACAACTCTGGCGGCGATCCTGGGATTGGGCGTTCTTCGCCTCCAGCGCGCTGGCGACGTTTCTCTTCGGCGTCGCGGTGGGCAACTGCATGCACGGCCTGCCGCTCTCGCAGGACGGCAATTTCGCGCATTCGGTGACGCTGCGACAGATGCTGCATCCGTATGCCGTGTGCGTCGGGCTTTTCGCCGTCGCGTGCTTCGCCATGCACGGCTCGATGTACCTGTTCATGAAGACCGAAGGCGACCTTCAGCGGCGCGTGCATGGCTGGATGTGGACGACGTTCGGCCTGTTCCTGACGATGTATCTGGCCGTGACGTTGTACACGCTCGTGATGATGCCGCACGCGAGCGACAACTTCCGCAAGTACCCCTGGACGTGGCTGATCGTGATCCTGAACATCCTGGCGATCGCGAACATCCCGCGTTCGGTGTTCCTGCGGCGGCCGCTGCGGGCGTTCCTGTCATCGGGCGCGGTGATCGCGGCGTTCACGTTCCTCTTCGGCATGACGCTGTTCCCCAACCTGATCCTCTCGACGATCGCGCCGGAGAATCACCTGACGCTGGCGAAGGCGGCTTCGACGGAGAAGACTTTGGGCATCATGGCCGTCGTCGCCGCGCTGGGCATGCCGTTCGTGCTGTCGTACACCGCGGTGGTGTACTGGGTGTTCCGCGGCAAGGTGGTGCTGCATGAAACGTCGTACTGATCCCCCAGCGGCGCGGCCTGAATTGCACCGCTCACGCAATCGATGATCACGAACGCCACGATCCTGAACGACCGTTCCGCCCACAAGCTCGCTGCGGGCGCGGTCGAGGCGCTATTCATTCCACATCGAGGCATGCTCTGCGCCTCACTGCGACATCGGGGTGAGGAATTGCTGCGGCGTGTTGATGATCTTGATGCGGCGGCGGCGAAGGGCAGCACCGCGGGCATTCCGTTGCTGCATCCCTGGGCCAATCGGCTGGCTGAGACGCGAATCCTTGCTGCGGGACGCGACG
>CAZCGB010000563.1:0-2596 GCA_964498045.1 uncultured Isosphaeraceae bacterium | reverse complement strand
GAGCCGATGCGGGTGAAGATGCGATCGACGAGGCCGATCGCTGCTCGCTCGGCGGGCACGAATGAACCGGTGTGGGCCAGCAGCACGATCAGCGCGGTCTGGCGGATGAACGTGGACTTGCCGGCCATGTTGGGGCCGGTGATGAGGGCGAGAGAGGAAACGCCGAATCGCTGAAACTCCGAAACGCCGACATCAGAAGTCACAACTGAATCATTGCCGACAGCGCCACTCGTCTGTTTCGGCGATTCGGCGTTTCGACGTTTCGGCGTTTCCCCCAGCACGCAATCATTCGGCACAAACCGCTCGCCCAGCGTGCGGTCCAGCACCGGATGCCTGCCTTGCACGATGTTGAGCGTCGGCTGCTCGACGATCTCCGGGCGCACGTAGTTGAACCTCCGGGCGAGGTCGGCGAAACACGCCAGCACATCCAGTTCCGCGACGATGTCAGCGAACTCGCTCAAGTTCGCCGCCTGGGCCGCAGCCTGTTTGGTGAGTCGATCGAAGAGGATCTTCTCGCGCTCGATCGCCCGCGCCTCGGCAGTCGTCACCTTTTCCTCGAACTCCTTCAACTCCGGCGTGATGTAGCGCTCGGCGTTCTTGAGCGTCTGCTTGCGGCTGAAGGAATCGGGGATCTTCTCGACGTGGGTGTGCGTGACTTCGATGTAGTAGCCGAAGACCTGGTTGAAGCCGACCTTCAGCGAATTGATGTTGGTGGTTTCGATCAGCCGCTTCTGGTACGCCGCCAGCCAGGTGTTGGCGTCGCGCTGGAGAAGTTTCGCCTCGTCGAGTTCGGCGTCCACGCCTTCGCGGAACAGGCCGCCCTCGCGCATGTGGTTGGGCGGCTCGTCCACGCAGCGCTCGGCGATGGTCGCGGCGAGCGGGGCGATGGACTCTCGCAACTGCGCGATTTTCTGATGATGCGCAGCCAGCGCGGGCGTGCCGATCAGCAAGTCGGCGATGGCGCTGATCTTCATGGCGCTCGCGCCGAGCGCGACGAGATCGCGCGGCGTGGCCCGCTGCATGGCGATGCGGCCGACGATCCGCGCCACGTCCTGCACGCCCCCCACCGCTTCGGTCAATTGTGAAAAGAGCGCCGCATCGGAAAGCAACGCGGCAACGGCGTCTTGCCGGCCGGTGATGGCCGCGATGTCGCGCAGCGGAAAGCACAGCCACGTTCGCAGCAGACGCTTGCCCATGGACGTGCGGCAGCGCTGCAGCACGTTCAGCAGCGAGCCGGCCGTGTCGCCCGAACGCATCGTGCGCTCGATCTCCAATGAACGAAACGAGGAGGCGTCGATCGACACAAACGCATTGGTCGTCTGCCTGCGCGGCGGACGGAGATGGGTCAGCGAAACGCCGCCTCGAACCGCTGCGGAGCCACTCTCGCCGCTTGCGGCTTCGCGATTCGCCTCGACCCGCCCCGGTTGCGTCTCCTGCAGATACCGAAGCAGCGCGCCCGCCGGCCCGATCACAGCATCCTCTTCCGTCAATCCAAAACCCGACAGATGCGTCACGCCGAAGTGGGTCTTCAGGCAGTCCCGCGCATCGCTGATGCGGAACGACCACGCCGGCCGCGACGTGAGCGCGCACTGCAGAGCGGCGCGGATCGCCTCGACGCGCGGCGGAACATTGCCGTCGGCGGTCTCGACGTATAGCACCTCCGAAGGCGACAGGCGCACGATCTCATCGACGACGCGCTCGCCGGCCACCTCCATCAGCGTGAACGCGCCGGTGGAGAGTTCAGCACACGCGATGACGGCATTGGATGTGTCGCCGGCCTGCGTGAACTGGATCGCCGCGATGGAATTGGCGACGCCTTCCTCCAGCAGCGAATCATCCACCAGCGTGCCGGGCGTGAGCACGCGCGTCACCGCGCGATCAACGACGCCCTTGGCTTCCTCGGGGTCCTGGATCTGCTCGCACACCGCGACGCGGTAACCCTGCTCGATCATGCGGCGGAGATAATTCTCGACCGAGTGATAGGGCACGCCAGCCATGGGAATGCCGGCGGTGCGCTGCGTGAGCGTGAGGCCCAGCGCCTTGTGGCAGGTGACGGCGTCGTCATCAAACATCTCATAGAAATCACCCATGCGAAAGAACAGCACGCATTCGGGGTGCTGCTGCTTGAAGCGGCGGTACTGCCGCATCGCGGGCGTGTCGCGCGGGTCTTTGCCGGCCGCCGCCCCCGCTTCGCCCGCCGTTCCTGCTCGTCCTGCCCCTGCCGTCGCTGCGCTCGCCTTCAGAATCGACTGTTCAGGCGCCGGCTTGGCTTCGACGGCGGCCACAGACTTGTCTTTTTCGCGAACGCTCGGCATGGTTCAAATGGATTCGGAGCGGCATTGTACGGACTTCCGCAACGCCAAAAAACCTGTGCAAAACGCCGAAGCCCACGCATGGCGATGCGTGGGCTTTGGCCGCGGATTCGTGCCGGGATTGGCGAAGTGGAGCAGAAGAGGATCGAACTCTCAACCTCCTGAATGCGATTCAGGCGCTCTCCCAATTGAGCTACTGCCCCGTTCGTGCGGGCGAATCATATCTGCCGAGCCAAGGCAAGGCCAGTGGCGTGAAACCCCCGCGGAAGGCGGCTGCGATACGA
>CAZCGB010000562.1:0-2596 GCA_964498045.1 uncultured Isosphaeraceae bacterium | reverse complement strand
AGGCTCCATACCCAGCGCATCACGCGGTTCCAGCCAGGCGTGTTGAACACGATGGCGAGGAGTTCGGTCTTCGGATTCGCCATCATCCAGGCGGCCTTGACCTGCTCGCTCAATGACTTCACGTCCTCTCCCGCGTACTGCGCCTGCGGGCCCTGATTGGCCTGGATGATGTCCTCGCGCAGCGTCGCCTGCGCCTGCGCGGCTTTCGCTCGCATCTCGCTGACGCGCTTCTCGTATGTCGCGCCGGCGGAGGGATCGACGCCCTTGAGGATCTTCGATCGAAGCTCCGCCTGGGCCATGTCCTGCGAGACGCCGTTGATGATCAGCAGCGGGTTCTTGTCGGCGACGGCTCGGTCCATCCACTCCTGGGCGCTCTTGAAGTTCTGATCGATCTCGCCGGGCAGGTCTTGCTTCAGCTGGGCCATGTACAGCTTGAATGCCGGAAACGAACGCTCAAAGAACCCGGCGGCGGCCTGGATCTTCCGCGCATCCTCGTCGTGGTTCTTCGAATCGAGCAGCGCGGCGTTGCGCGACTGGATGGCCTTCCACTCCGATTCGACGTTGGCGATGTTCGTGACCAGCATCAGCGCATCGTCAGGATTGCGGTGGAAGAGGTTCGGCGCATCGCTGAACGCCTTGCCCCACTCGGCGAGTTTGTCCACGTCCGACTCGAACTGGGCAGCCTCGGCGTTCACCGCGCCCTGCGTGCCGCCGATGCGCGCAGCCAGAACGCTGTCAAAATCGTCGATCACCACATCCGCCTCAGCCGCACGGCGGATGAGGTTCTGCACGTCGGCGTTGTCGGCCGGCAGCTTGGCGATCTGGTCATTGGCCTGCTTGAGGTACTTCTTCAGCGCATCGATGTTCGCCTGCATCTGCGGCGCGTCCTTCGCCGTCGCCGCGGCGATCTCCTTCCCCACGCGCTCCAGGTTTCCTTCGACGTTCTCCAGATTGCTCTCAGCAATCTTATACGTTTCGCGCAGGCGGTATTCCAAGCCGCTTTGCGCGCCAGCCGCCGCTGAGAAGACGGCCAATGCCATCAACAGGACGAATGCTCCGGCGATGGGAGGAAGTCCGCGCAAGAGATACAGGCGGTCAAACAATGGCGATGCAGGCATATGGCTCTATCCTCCGGTTGACAATTGCCACACACCTTACCTGATCGCCCCACCCGGCGCGAAGACACTGGGCCGTCATTTGATCGTCTGCACCTCGACGCTCAGCACCCCTGGAAGGTCGCGCACGATCGGGTTCCATGAATCGCCGCCATTGGGCGAGCAGTACACCTGGCCGCCCGAGGTTCCGAAGTAGATGCCGCAGTCGTCCATCGTGTCCACGCACATCGCGTCGCGCAGCACGTTCACGTAGCAATCCTGCTGCGGCAAACCTTTGGTCAGCGGCTCCCAGGCCTTCTCATCGCGGCCGCCGGTCTTGTTGCGATAGACGCGCAGCTTGCCCTCGGGCGGGAAGTGCAGGGAATCACTCGTGATGGGTACGACGTAGATGGTCTCGTCCTCGTGCGCATGAACATCGATCGGGAAGCCGAAGTCGGTGGGCAGCCCCTTGTTCTTGGGATCGCCGCTGACTTCGGTCCAGTTGTCGCCGCCATCGTCGGTGCGCATCACATCCCAGTGCTTCTGCATGTACAGCACGCCGGGTTTGCGCGGGTTGAGCGCGATGCGATGCACGCAGTGGCCGATCTCGGCGTCCGGATCGGGGATGTACTGCGACTTCAGGCCCTTGTTGATGGGCTTCCAGTTCTTGCCGCCGTCATCGCTGCGGAATGCGCCGGCTGCGGAAATGGCGATGTAGATTCGATCTGGGATCTTCGGATCAAGAAGGATGGTGTGCAGTCCCAGACCTCCCGCGCCGGGCTGCCACTGCGGGCCGGTGCCGTGGCCGCGCAGGCCGGCGAGTTCGTTCCACGTCTTCCCGCCGTCGGTGGTCTTGAAGATCGCTGCGTCTTCGACTCCGGCGTAGGCGGTGTCAGGATCGTGCAACGAAGGCTCGATGTGCCAGACGCGCTTGAACACCCAGGGTTTCTGCGTGCCATCGTAATGCTGATGCGTGGTGAGCGGCGCTCCGCCCTTGCTGCGATCCTCGTTGTAGAGGAATTTATTCGACTCGCCCTTGGGCATGCCGTATTCGCCGACGAGGTCTTCGGGCTTGCTGCCGGGGGTGTGCCATGTTTTGCCGCCGTCGTCGGAGCGCTGCATGACCTGTCCGAACCATCCGCTGGTCTGCGAAGCGTAGATTCGGTCGGGGTCACTGGGCGATGCCTTGAGGTGATAGATCTCCCAGCCGGCGAAGTGCGGACCATCGACCTTCCACTTCTCGCGCTTGCCATCGGAGGTGAGGACGAACGCGCCCTTCTTGGTGCCGACGAGGACTCGGACTGCGGTCATGGGTTTGCTCCTGAGCGGGAGGAAATGGAAAGACGTTTGGGAACAGCAGCCAACACAAGTGGAGCGATCATGATTCGACGAGCACTTCGAAGCCGCCACAGCACATGCGCTTGACGTCGAAGGGCATCTTCTTCCCCTCCATGCACGCGGCGAGGCGCTCATCCTCTGGCGCGATCGGCTGGCTGCCGAAC
>CAZCGB010000561.1:0-2610 GCA_964498045.1 uncultured Isosphaeraceae bacterium | reverse complement strand
GGGTTTCCACCACACCCGCAACGGTCGATTCCTTCTGACCGACGGCGACATAGATGCACACCACCGCGTCGGGCGTGCCCCAGTATTTCTTCTGATTGATGATGCAGTCGACGCACACGGCCGTCTTGCCGGTCTTGCGGTCGCCAATCACCAGTTCACGCTGTCCGCGACCGACGGGAATCATCGAGTCGACGGCCTTGATGCCGAATTGCAAGGGCTCTTTCACCGGCTGCCGGGCGGCGATGCCGGGAGCGACGATGTCGAGCTTGCGCGTCAAGCCGGTGTTGATGACTGGGCCGCCATCGACGGGCTCACCAAGCGGGTTGACCACGCGGCCGAGCAGGGCCTCGCCTACGGGCACTTCCAGAAGGCGGCTGGTGGACTTGACGGTGTCGCCTTCCTTGACGGCAAGGTACTTGCCGTAGATGACTGCGCCGACAGTGTCGAGTTCCAGGTTCATCACCTGGCCCATGACCGGGCCTTCGGAGGTATCGAACTCGAGCAGTTCGCCGGCCATGGCCTTAGACAGGCCGTAGATGCGCGCGATGCCGTCGCCGACTTCGACCACGCGGCCGACCTCGGAGATTTCCAGTTCACTGCTGAACTGCTCGATTTCCTGCTTGATGACGGAAGTGATTTCGTCGGTCTTGATCTTCACGGCGTGGTCTCGTGTTAGGCCGGCGGTGCCGACCGAGGGTGCTTTGGAAACTGTCGAAAGTCGTGTGGTCGGCCATGCATGCCGAGCGACACGGTCAATCTTGAATGAACCGATCCGGACGATCGCGGAGTGTGCTGGTGCCCTGCTGCAGGTCGCGCTTCATTCGGCGAAGGCGCGTCGCGACCGAGCCGTCGATGAGCTGATCACCGATGCGGAGCTTGAGGCCGCCGATCATCGCGGCGTCGGTGTACGGATGCAGCACGGGTTCCTTGCCGATCGCCGACTGAATGCTCTTGCCCAGTCCGTCGACCTGTTCACGGCCGAGGGGCGCTGCGGTGAACACATCGACCTCAATGCGGCCGAACGCCTCCTGCACCAGGCTGTCGTAGGCGCTGGCGACCGAATCGAGGCGGCTCAGGCGGCCGTTCTCGTTGAGCACCAGCAGGAACCGCAGTGTGAGATCGGTGACGCGATTCTCGAAAATCTTGCGCAGGCAGCTTTCACGCTTGTGCTTGTCGATGATGGGCGAGGCGATGAACTCGCCAAAGCGCTTGTCGCTGCGGACGAGTTCGGCGACCTGCTCGAGTTCACCCGCCACTTCCGTGATCTTGGTCTGGCCGCCGGCCGCCGAAGCCAGTTCAAACAGGCTGCGGGCGTAGGTCAGAGACAAGGCGTCGTTGTGGGAAGGCATGGAGGCTTTCGGCTTTTGGCGGATGGCTTTCGGCAAGCGTGTGTGCGGACTGTCGCCGACGGCTGAGAGCCGACGGCACACAGCCTTGATTCAGTTCCGACCGGCCTTGGAGAGTTCGCGGATGGACTCGTCCATCAGATTCTGCTGATCATGCGGGCTGATCTCGCGTTGCAGGATTTTCGAGGCGATGGCGACCGCTAGGTTCGAGGCTTCGGCGTGCAGGCTGCCGATCGCCGCCTGCTTGGCCGTCTCGATCTCGCGCGTCGCGCGGGTCTTCATCTCGGCGAGATCAGCCTCATTGCGGGACCGCAGTTCATCGGCCACCAGCTTGGCGTCGGCCCGGGCCTTGGCGATCATCTGGTTCGCCTCTTCGCGAGCCTTCGTCAGGCTGTCCTGATACTCCGCTTGCGCAGCCTCGGCCTTTTTGCGGGCCGCTTCGGCGGATGCGATCTCGTCGCGGATCTTCTTCTCGCGCTCGTCCAGGCCCCGAACGATCTGCGGCCAGACCTTGACGTACAGGACGCCAAAGGCCACGAGGAAGACGATCAGCGACGTGACGCCAGGAAGCCAGTTCGACGGATCGATGACGTCGCTGTGCGTGCCCGGGGCGCGAGCGCCGGCTGCATGAGCGGCATCGCTGGCGAGAAAGAACAAATCAAGCATGGGAAAGCCTCAATGAACGCGAACCACGGAATCGCCGCAACGGAAATCGATCGACATGGCGCTTGCGACACCAAGCCGCCAATGTCCATGCCGGCAGGTCGAGGGCATCAGCTGATCTTGCCGAAGCCCAGCAGGCCGACGACGACGGCGAACAGCGCCACGCCTTCGACGAGAGCAGCGGTGAGAATCATGTTGATGAAGATGCGGCCGGCCATCTCGGGCTGACGGGCGATCGACTCGACCGCCTTGCCGCCGATGAGACCGATGCCGATGCCCGCGCCGACGACGGCGAGACCGGCGCAAAGGCCGCCGCCCAAACCCGCCAGGCCGAAATCAGCAAGCATGAGCATGCCCGCGCCAGTGTCGGCCGAGGCGGAACCGGCAGCGAGGATTGCGAGAGCGGCGAACGCCAGAACGGTGAGATTGGTGAGCGTCTTCATGGCTGTCAAAAGTCTCCGGGTGACGCGTGGAGCGTCGGTTGAAAGTGCGCGAATCGATTCAATGTTGATTCGATGGGATGCTGTGAACGGTGAGTTGCAACTGTGACTTCAGGCGTGAACTGGGGCTGGCTTCGCATGGCCATGGCCCGCGTCAGCGA
>CAZCGB010000560.1:0-2613 GCA_964498045.1 uncultured Isosphaeraceae bacterium | reverse complement strand
CCAAGCGCGGCGAGATGCAGACGCAGATCAACGACCTCAACGCCAAGCGCACCACGTATGTGGAGGCAGAGATGAAGAAGATGGCGGCGTCGAATGATCAGAGTTTCGATGCGGCGATCCGTAGCGCCATTCGCGCGCAGGCGGCCAGCAAGGGCTTCACCTTCGAGGAACCCAAGCCGGTGGCGTCGAACTGACTACAGTTGCAAGACGCCCACGGATCGCAATCCGTGGGGGTCGATTCTCATGCCCCGCACAAACATTCTTGTAGTTGAAGACGACGCATCGATCAGGCGCGGCCTGGTCGATGCCTTGTCGTTTGCGGGCTACCAGGTTCTGCAGTGCGGCGATGGTGCGAAAGCCGTGGGCGTCGCGCTGGAGAATGACATCGACCTCGTGCTTCTGGACGTGATGCTGCCTGGCCGCGACGGGTTTTCCATCTTAGGGGAGCTGCGCAAGAGCAAGCCGACGCTGCCGGTGATCATGGTCACCGCGCGCGGGGCCGAGAACGACCGGGTGCGTGGTCTTTCCGACGGGGCGGATGACTACGTCGTCAAGCCTTTCAGTGCGAAGGAACTGCTGGCGCGCGTGGAGGCGGTGCTGCGAAGGTCCCCGGAGCGGCCGAGCGATGTGCACACGCTGCGGCTTGGCGCGATCGCCGTCGATCTGGACCGCCGCGAAGTGAGGGCTAACGGCGGCGCGGCGGCGTCGCTTTCGGAGCGCGAAGCGGAGATACTGCGGTATCTCGCGGCCAACGCGGATCGGGCGGTGGATCGCGATGAACTGCTGCAGCGCGTGTGGGGGCTCGATCCGAAGAACATCGAGACGCGCACCGTGGACATGCACATTGCGCGCCTGCGCGAGAAGCTCGGCGACGCTGACGGGTCCATCATCAAGACTGTGCGCGGCAAGGGGTACATGCTGGGGCAGACATCACAATGACAAAACCGAAAGACGGCAAGCCACAGAATCCTTCCGATGTTCTCCCGAAGCCGAAGGACGCATCCTCCTCGGCGAATTATCACTTGACGCCATCCGAGATCGAATCGCTGCGCGAGAACAAACGGGAGGTCGGCGAGCGCCTTAAGGGCCGATTCGTCCATCTGAGACCGAAGGCGAAGTAAGCCACACTGACGTCCCATGCCTTCCCGTCGCACATGGTGGCTCCTGTTCTCGGCCGGCGCGGCCATCATGATCGCTGCGCTGGTGTGGATCAGCGCGCTTGTGCTGCGCATGGAAGCCCAGGCGGCCCATGAAGCGTCCGTCCGACTCGCGCTGTATCGCATGGATTTCTGGCTGAGCCCGCGCATCGGGCGCGAGCGGTTGCGGCCGTACTTCGAGTACCTGCCGTTCTACGCCCAGCAGCGCGCGTACACGCGCATCCTCAACGAGATCGAGCCGGGCGAAGTGATCACGCCTTCGCCGCTGCTTACGTTCGAGAGCGATGTGTTTCGCCTGCATTTCCAGGTGGATGCGCAGGGCGAGATCACCAGCCCGGAGGTGCCGACGGGCAATTGGCGCGATCTGGCTGAGAGCGGTGAGACGGGCCGGGCGTATCTCGCGCCGGGCACCATCGATCGTCGTCAGCCGCTGCTCGATCAGGTCAAGCAACTGCTGCAGCCGGTGAAACAGCCGCCGCTGCAGCTTGAAGGCTGCGTGATGGGCGCGGAGAACCTGCTGGCGAAGCTGGTCGGCGATGAAGCGATGCCGGCCGCCGCGCAGGTGGCGCTGGCCCAGTCGCCGGCGAATCTTCCGTTGCCGTCGTTACCAGATCCGTCGCAAAAAGAGGCGTCGCAGACGCGGGAGCCGGTGCAGACGGTTGATCCGCAGTCGGTGCAGCAGTGGGCTTCTGGCGCGCAGCAGCAGCGCGCGGTGCAGGGCGCGATTTCCAAATCCGACATCGGCAAGCGCGCCGCCAACAGTTACAGCAAACAGCAGCAGCAGGAGGATGCGAATTTCAGTCCGCAGAATTCGCAGGTGCTGATCGAACCGCAGAAGGGCGCGGCCATCGTCGATGTGGAATCGGTGCAGGTGGATGAACTTGTTCCCGTGTGGCTGCCGGCGACGACCGTCAATGATGCGCATGACGATGCGCAGACGCTGATCCTTCTTCGTCGCGTTCGCATCGGCAAGGACATCGTGTACCAGGGCATCCTGTGCGACTGGCTCGTGCTGCGTGCGACACTGCGGGAGCAGATCAGCGATCTGTTTCCTGACGCGAATCTGCGGCCGGAGCCTCAACCTTCGCCCACGCTGCTTGAATCAGGACGATTGCTCGGCAGCGTGCCGGTGACGCTTGATGCGCCATGCCCGCCGATTTCGCTGGGATTGGGCGGCGGCGCGATGTTCACGCCGGCCCGCACGACGCTGGGCCTGGCGTGGTTGGCGGTGATCGGCGCGATCGTCGCCGCTGGCGTCACGCTGCGTTCGAGCATTTTGTATGGTGAAAAGCGTTCGCGCTTCGCCTCAGCCGTCACGCACGAACTGCGCACGCCGCTGACGACCTTCCGCATGTATTCCGAGATGCTCGCCGAAGGCATGGTGCGCGATGAGGCGCAGAAGCAGACGTATCTCCGCACGCTTGAGCAGGAATCGGGAAGGCTTTCGACCCTGGTG
>CAZCGB010000559.1:0-2625 GCA_964498045.1 uncultured Isosphaeraceae bacterium | reverse complement strand
TTCAAAGACCCGGAGATGATCAAGAAGTACAACACGCGAGGCGTGATCCACTCCTGGCCCAACGCCGACGGCACGCAGAAGATCGAACTCACCGGCGCGCTCACCAAGAAGCGCATGGAGACCGTGGATGACGAGTTCACCAAAGAGGCGCTGCGCTTCATGGACGACGCCAAGAAGGAGGACAAGCCGTTCTTCATCTGGTGGAACGCCACGCGCATGCACATCTGGACGCACTTGAGCCCGCAATGGGAAGGCAAGACCGGTCTTGGCGTCTATCCCGACGGCATGCTCGAACACGATCACGACGTGGGCCTGCTGCTGGACAAGCTTAAGGAGCTCGGCCTCGATGAGAACACCATCGTGATGTACTCGACCGACAACGGAGCGGAGAAGTTCTCCTGGCCCGACGGCGGCACTTCGCCGTTCCGCAGCGAGAAGGCCACGAACTGGGAAGGCGGCTATCGCGTGCCTTGCTTCATTCGCTGGCCGGGCGTGATCAAGCCGGGCACGGTGCTCAACGACATCTACTCGCACGAAGACATGCTGCCCACGCTGCTGGCCGCCGCGGGCGTGCCCGACGTCAAGGAGCAGTTGCTCAAGGGCATGAAGGTCGGCGACAAGACGTTCAAGGTTCATCTTGACGGCTACAACCTTACCGATGCGCTTGCGGGGAAATCGCCAAGCCCGCGACATGAGTTCTTCTACTTCAATGATGACGGTTCGCTGGTGGGGCTGCGCTACAACCAGTGGAAGATCGTCTTCGCAGAGCAGCGCGCAAATGGTCTGGACGTCTGGCAGGACCCGTTCGTGGAACTGCGCTTCCCGAAACTCTTCAACCTGCGCAGCGATCCATTCGAGACCGCGGACCACGAGAGCGTCAGTTACGGCACCTGGCGTATCGATCGCGCGTTCGTGCTTGTGCCCGCGCAGCAGTTCGTCGGGCAGTTCCTCGCGACGTTCAGGGAATTCCCGCCCAGCCAGGCGCCGGGCAGTTTCTCGCTTGACGCCGCCATGAAGAAACTCTCGCAGTCGAGCGACTAAAGGATGCAACAAGATGAAGTCGAAGACACTGTTTAGTGTGCTCGGGCTGATGGCGGTCGTCGCGGCCTTGGCGGCGCGGACCTCACACGCGCCTGATCCCCTGCCCTCATGGAACGACGGCCCGGCCAAGACGGCCATCCTCGACTTCGTCGCCAAGACTACCACGCAAGGAAGTCCGCAGTTCGTGCCCGTCGAAGAACGCATCGCTGTGTTCGATGAGACTCGCGTAGGCGATGGCGCTTTGAGTCCTGCAATTATGTCAGTGTATGCTGCTTGGCCCGTACGATCGCTGGTGTAGAGTCACGCTGCGGAAGCATGGATTCGCTTAGGCTCTGTCCCAATTCTGAATTGCCAATCTTCATAAGGATCGAAACATGCTGCAAATACGTGGATGGAAGATGCCGATCGCCGGCGCCTTGGCGTTCATCGCCGTGGCGAGCGGGCCTGCGCTGGCGCAGAATGCCGCGAAGAAACCCAACATTCTGTTCATCGTGTCCGACGACACCGGGTACGGCGACCTGGGGTCCTACGGCGGCGGGGAAGGGCGCGGCATGCCCACGCCAAACATCGATCGCCTGTCCGCTGAAGGCATGACGTTCTTCTCGTACTACGCTCAGCCAAGCTGCACGCCTGGCCGCGCTGCAATGATCACCGGCCGCATTCCCAATCGCAGCGGCATGACCACTGTAGCGTTCCAGGGCCAGGGCGGCGGTTTGCCCGCTGCGGAGTGGACGCTTGGGTCGGTCCTGAAGACCGCGGGATACAAGACGTACTTCACAGGCAAGTGGCATCTAGGCGAGGCCGATTACGCGCTGCCCAACGCGCAAGGCTACGACGTGATGGAGCATTGCTATCTCTATCACTGCAACGCGTACACATACGGCGACCCGACGTGGTTCCCCGACATGGACCCGGCGCTGCGCGACATGTTCAACAAGGTGACCAAGGGTTCCCTCTCGGGCAACGCAGGCCAGCCGGCCAAGGAGGATTTCAAGGTCAACGGCCAGTACGTTGATAAGCCGGGTAAGAGCGTGACGCTCGAAGGCGTGACGTATCCCGATGGCGTGGTGGGCATTCCATTCATGGACAAGTATGTTGAAGCATCGGGCATCAGGTTCCTTGAGGACGCTGCGAAGAATCCTGATCAGCCGTTCTTCATCAGCATCAACTTCATGAAGGTGCACCAGCCGAACATGCCGGCGCCGGAGTTCGAGCACAAGTCGATGTCGAAGAGCAAGTACGCTGATTCGGTGGTGGAACTGGATGCGCGCATCGGCAATGTGATGAACAAGCTGCGCGAATTGAAACTCGATCAGAATACGCTGGTGTTCTACACGACCGACAACGGCGCATGGCAGGATGTGTACCCCGATGCGGGCTACACGCCCTTCCGCGGGACCAAGGGAACCGTGCGCGAAGGCGGCAACCGCGTGCCGGCGATTGCCGTGTGGCCGGGCAAGATCAAGCCGGGCGGGCGCAATCACGAGATCGTCGGCGGCCTTGACCTGATGGCGACGTTTGCGGCCGTGGGCGGCGCGGCGCTGCCGAAGAACGACCGCGAAGGCAAGCCGATCATCTTCGACA
>CAZCGB010000558.1:0-2631 GCA_964498045.1 uncultured Isosphaeraceae bacterium | reverse complement strand
CTTGGTGATGTTGCAGTAGCCCAGGCCGTATTCGTCCTTCATCTCGGGGATGCGGTTGGCGGTGTCGAGCGGGTGCATCTCCATCGCCGCGCTGTACACGAAGAAGCGCGGGCCGATGAACTCATCGTGCAGCTTGTGGTCGCGAAGCACGTGGCAGACATCCTGGCACAAGAAGCACTCGATGCACTTGCGGTACTCCTGCACGCGATCGATGTCCTCCTGCTTCATCCGCCAGCCGCCTGCCTGCTTCTCATCCGCGGTCTGCGGTCGAGGCTGGAACTTCTTGATGCGCTTCTTGATCTCGAAGTTCCATGACACGTCCGTCACCAGATCCTTGATGGACGGAAACGCCTGTAGCGGCTCGATGATGACGGGCATGTCGAGGTTGACCATGTCCAGCCGCGTCATGCACAGGAGCGACGGCTTGCCGTTGATCTCCGCCGAACACGAGCCGCACTTGCCGGCCTTGCAATTCCAGCGCACAGCAAGATCGTTGGCGTGCTTGGCCTGAATCGCATGCACGGCGTCGAGGACCACCATGCCGTCGGTGACTTCGACGGTGTAGTCCTGAAAGCGGCCGCCCGATTTGTCGCCGCGCCAGATGCGGAAGGTGGCGTTGCGCTTGCCGGGTTCCGGCGCGGCGCCGTGCGCGGGGGCTGAATTGGTTTGTCCGATTGTCGCTGAAACCATGGGTTTTACTCGGTCACCGTGCAGGGTTCATCGGTCTCCTGGCCGAACCACAGCCAGTAGCCGTCGGGATCGCGGACTTCGAATTCCTTCATGCCGTAGATCGTTACGCGCAGGTCGCTGACTTCGACGCCGCGGGCTTTGAACTCATCGCGCAGCGCGACGACGTCATCGGAGTTGCAGTAGAAGATCTGGTAGTCCTTCGATTTGCGCGGCACATCGCGCTCGACGCATTCGCGAGGCGGGGCGTTGAACATCATCTCCTGTCCGTTGCGCTCGATCGCACACCACACAGGCGAGCCGTCGCGCTCGAATGTGTTCAGCACGCGGAAGCCCAGTTTTTTCACGTAGAACGCGATGGTGCGCGGCAGGTCGGTCACCGCCAACATCGGACGAATCGACGAAATGCGCGGCTGAAGGGCGGGCATCACTTGTTGGCCTCGATGACCTTCTTCAATTCATCAGGGACCGGTTTGAGCGGCTGGCGGACGAGTTGCATCTCGCCGCTGCCGGGGGCGCGACGGATGACGGTGTTGTGGCTGCCGAAACCGGCGTCGTCCTTCTTGGAGAAGTCCTCGCGGAAGTGCCCGCCGCGCGACTCCTTGCGGTCGATGCCGGAGAGGGCAAGGGCCTCGCTCACCGTCAAAAGGCTCTGCAGATCGAGCGCGGTATGCCAACCAGGGTTGTACTCCCGGCTGCCGGGCGCGCGAACATTGGCGGATCGCTTCTTCAGATCGCGCACTTTCTGCAATGCAATGGTCAGGTCTTTCTCGTTGCGCACGATGCCCGCATGCGCATGCATCGCATCCTGGAGCGCGTACTGAATCTCATACGCGTTCTCACCGCCTGCATCTTGTCGTTCGATCGGCGCGAGCGCACTGCGCGCCGCCGCCTGAATCTGATCCTCCGGCAGTTTCTTCGTCGCGTTCTCCTTCGCAAACTTGGCCGCGTACTGCCCGGCCCGCTGGCCGAAGACGATGAGATCGCTCAGCGAGTTGCCGCCCAGGCGATTCGCGCCGTGCAGGCCGGCCGCGACCTCTCCAGCGGCGAACAGGCCGGGCACGGTGGACATCTGCGTGTCGCCGTCCACCTTCACGCCGCCCATGACGTAGTGCGTGGTCGGGCCGACTTCCATCGGCTCCTGAGTGATTTCGAGACCCGCCAGCGCGTGAAACTGGTGGTACATCGCGGGGAGTTTTTTCTTGATGTATTCGTTGTCGATGGTCTTGCCGTCGAGGGTCTTGCGGCCCTTGATCCATGCGATGTCAAGGAAGACTCCGCCATGGGGCGAACCACGGCCTTCCTTCACCTCGCGATTGATGCACCGCGCGACGTGATCGCGCGTCAGCAGTTCCGGCGGGCGCTGGGCAGACTTGTCGCCCAGGCAGTATCGCCAACCTTCCTCAGGGTCTTTGGCGACCTGATTCTTGTACAAATCAGGAATGTCATCGAACATGAAGCGCTTGCCTTCGCTGTTCATGAGCACGCCGCCCTCGCCACGCACGCCCTCGGTGACAAGGATACCGCGCACCGAGGGCGGCCACACCATGCCCGTCGGATGGAACTGCACGAATTCCATGTCCTTGAGATCGGCCCCGGCGTTGTATGCCAGCGCGTGACCGTCGCCGGTGTACTCCCAGCTGTTCGAGGTGATCTTGTACGCCTTGCCGATGCCGCCCGTCGCCAGCACGATGGCTTTGGCTGAGAAGACTCGGAATCGGCCGCGTTCGCGGTCGTAGCCGAAGCACCCGATGACGCGGGCTTTGGGATCGCCCGGCGTGCCGTCCTGAATCAGATTGAGCGCGGTGTGCTCCATGTACACGCTCATTCCCGTGTGGATGCCGTGATCCTGCAGCGTGCGGATCATCTCCAGGCCGGTGCGATCGCCGACATGCGCCAGGCGCGGATAGCGGTGCCCGCCGAAGTTGCGCTGGAGGATGAGGC
>CAZCGB010000557.1:0-2645 GCA_964498045.1 uncultured Isosphaeraceae bacterium | reverse complement strand
GACCCATTACTCCGCCACCGCCGATGCGGGCGACAGGGGTGATGCCTCTCCCGTCGGCGCGCCTGCGGGCGTCGGGCCCGCCACAGTCACAACATGCAATGCCCTGCACCATCCGGGAGAAGTCACGCGGCTGCTGGCCGTGGTCGGCGGCGATTCGCCCGATGGCCGCGATCGCCTGCTGGATGTCGTCTACGAGGAACTGCATCGCCTGGCCGATCGGCGGCTCAGCGGCGACCCGGCACATTGGATCGTCCGCACCACCTCGATGGTGCATGAGGCGTACCTGCGGCTGGTGGGATCAGCCGAGGTCGAATGGAAGAGCCGGGCGCACTTTTTCGGCGCGGCGGCGGAGGCGATGCGGAGGATTCTCGTCGAACGAATCCGCGCAGCGCGATCGCTCAAGCGCGGCGGCGGAAAGACCTTTGAGACCCTTGACGAAGCGGATGTGCCTGCGCCAACCGCGCATGCAGCGGTTCAGCACGGCGCGGGCGTGGACATCATCGCCCTGCACGACGCCTTGCAAAGGCTGGAGCGCATGGACGCCCGCAAGGCCGAGGTGGTCAAGCTGCGGTTCTTCGCCGGTCTGGACATGCGGCAGGCGGCCTTGGCGCTGGAAGTATCGGAGCGCACGGTGCAGCGGGAATGGGAAGCGGCGAGAATCTGGCTGTTCCGCGAGATGAATCGCGCATGAGGGGATGGAAGCGTGGTGCGCATGCAGGCAGCACAATCGACGGAAACCTGGCAACGCATGTGGGCCGTGTACCACGAGGCTCTGGAGCAGCCCGTCGAGGCGCGGGCGACGTTCGTGCACAGCGCGGCCGGCGATGATGCGTCGCTGCAGGATGAGGTGCTTTCACTGCTCGAGTCGCACGATCGGGCGGGCGAAGGATTCCTCGATCGGCCGCGGTTTGCCCAGGCCGAGCCGGATGACGAGCCCGAGGCCTCGCTGACCGGGCGGCGTGTAGGGCGGTATCTCGTCGGCAGATTGCTGGCTGAAGGCGGCAGCGCGGTGGTGTACGAGGCCCAGCAGTTTGATCCGCTCAAGGCGGTCGCGCTGAAGGTGATTCGGCGCGGGCTGAGCGGGCGACGCGCGCAGCATCGCTTCGAGGTGGAGGCGGAGATCCTTGCGCGGCTGAATCATCCGGGCATCGCGCAGGTGTACGAAGCCGGCTCGTTTGATTTGGGCGAAGGCGGGCACTCGTACTTCGCGATGGAACTGGTTCGCGGCGAGCGGCTGACGGATTTCGCCGCAGCGCGGCAACTGGATGCGCGGGCCCGCGCGCAACTGATGATCGACGTGTGCGATGCGGTGCAGCACGCGCACCTGCGCGGCGTGGTGCATCGCGATCTCAAGCCATCCAACATCCTGGTGGAGGCGACCGGCGAGGAGCAGAGCGTTCGGGTGAAGGTGCTGGATTTCGGCGTGGCGCAGATGACCGATGGCGACATCGGCGCGACGCGGGCGACGGCGGTGAGCGAAGTCGCGGGCACGCTTCCATACATGAGTCCGGAGCAGGCGTGCGGCGATGCGCGTGCCATCGATGCGCGAAGCGATGTGTACGCGCTGGGTGTGCTCTCGTATGAAATGCTGAGCGGACGCCTGCCGCTGTCGTTTGCGTCGGCGAGCCTGTTCGAAGCGATCAGGATCATTCGCGAGCAGGATCCGCCGCGGCTGGGAGAAATGAACGCCCAACTTCGCGGCGACCTGGAACTTGTGGTGCACAAGGCCATGGAGAAAGATGCGTCGCTGCGATACCAGTCGGCTGCGGACCTTGGCGCGGACCTGCGCCGCTGGCTGAACCGCGAGCCGATCGTGGCCCGCCGGGCCACGCGGCGCTATCGCCTGACACGCTTCGCACAGCGCAACAAGGCGCTGGTGATCGGAATGGTGGTCGCAGCGGCGGCATTGCTGGCCGGCGCGAGCGTCGCCACATGGCAGGCGGTGCAGGCGCGGCGTGCGGAGCAACTGGCTTCCAAGCGGGCGGAGAATGCGCGCGTGCTGGCGGCGTCGGTGCTGGAGAAACTGCAGAGCGCCATTGCATCGCTTCCGCAGACGACGGCGATGCGCGCGGACCTGATTCGCGAATCCGTCCAATTCCTGGACGACGTCAGCAACGAGTTTGCGGCCGACGCGGACATCCTCGTGATCGCCGGCCGGGCGCACACGCAACTCGGCCGAGCGGTGGGCAGCGTGCGCGGCGCGAGCATGAATGATGTGCCGGGTTCAATCAAGGAGTACGAACGCGCCATCGAGACGCTGGCGGCGGCGCAACGGATCGAACCGGGCCGCGCGGACATCAGACGCGAAGATGCCTACGCGCGCATGGGGCTGACGGATGCGCTGCGGACCAGTGGGCGAATTGCGGAGGCCATCGATCAGGGGCTGCGCTCCGCGGCGAATTTCCGATCGGTCATCGCCGGCCGGGCCAGCCTGGACTCGCTGCAGTCCGTGGGCATGTACCGGCTCACCGCCGATATCGCAAGGGGGGGTGGCGAAATGCAGATCGCCGGCGATGCGCTGGCCGAATCAATGACGGTGCTGCGATCGCTGCGCGAGCCACCGGCCGAGGAGGTCGATGAACAGCTGTGGCTGGCCCGGACCATGGCGGAACTCGGCCGGCAATTGTTTGAGGCGAGGGATCCAG
>CAZCGB010000556.1:0-2645 GCA_964498045.1 uncultured Isosphaeraceae bacterium | reverse complement strand
CTTTGAGGTGGTCTGAAAAACAAGGTGTCAGACACCTTTTTCGCAGTGTGTCCATGACGCGGCGCGCTTTGAGGTAGGCCAGCGACATCACCCACCATTCCGGAGGGACTTCGCCGTGACGCAGTGCGCCATCGTCGATGTCGGCGGGCAGAGGCGTGGCGTCGATTCCCGCCGCGGCGAGCAGCTCCCCGCGGCGCGGCGAGCGGCTGGCCAGCCAGAGTTGCGGGCCCGCACTCACGAAGCTGCTTCCGGCTCAAGTCCGCGATGAATGGGAATGACGTCGACGACCGCTCGAGCGGCCGATGTGCGCGCCTCCATAACCGGCGGAGACGCGGGCGGCGGCGTCAATTCCTGGCCACGATCGCGCTTGGGCCAGAGCGCCAGCACGCGATCGACGGCCTGCAACGCCGCGGCCGTGGAAATCAAGCGCATGAGCGAGTCGCCCAGCTTGTCGTCCTTGAAGCTGACCTCTGAATCGGGGCGAGGCTGGTAGGCCCGCACCACGCACTCGGCCCGTGCGTAGGGGCCGACCGCGGCCGGATCGGTCGGGCCGAACAGCGCGATGCACGGCCGATCGAACCCCACCGCCATGTGCAACGGCGCGGAATCGTTGGCGACCACCATGCCCGCGCCGGCGATCACCGCCATGGTCTGGGCTATGTCTGTGCAGCCGACGAGATCAACGATTGGACGTTGCGGGTCGTCGGACGTTTCGCAAGCGCCGGAATCGGGCATGCCGAAGCGCTCCAGCAGCGGCTTGACCTGGGCGCGCTCGGAATTCGAGCCGATCAAGATCACCCGCTCGAACCCGCGATGCAGCAGCGGCTCGATCAACTCCGCGAACCGGTCGATCGGCCAGCGCTTGCTGATCCAGCGGCTGCCCGGAGCAAGCACGGCGTACGGCTTGCCGTCAATCATGCCCAGTTGTCGTTGGCGCTCCTTCCACCAGTTCATCGTGTGGGGCGGCGCGTACAGCCGCATATCGCGCACCGCGGGAACGCCGAGCGGTTCAAGCAGCGCCAGCATGCGCTCGACCGTGTGCGTCGGCAGCGGCCCATCGCCCTCGGGCACTCGACGGTTGTAGCACAGCCAGGCGAATTCGCGTGCCGATCGCAGGCCGATGCGGACCGGCGCCCGGCTGGCGCGGACGATCAAGCCGCTGCGGCTGAGGCCCTGACAGTCGATGGCGATGTCGAATCGGCGACGGCGCAGGCCCGCAAACCAGCGGCGAACTTCAACCGCCCGCGAAGGGCTCTTCCACCACTTGCCAAAGCGGTTGCGCGGGAACGCGATGACTTCGTTCAGTGATGGGTGGGCCTCGATGGCCGCCGTGAAATCGTCCTGCACCACCCAGGCGATGTGGGCCTCCGGCCATGCGCGCCGCAGGCTGGCCAGAACCGGCACCGTGCGGCAGACATCGCCCAATGCGCTGGGGCGAACGATCAGCACGCGCCGCGGGGCCGACTCGCGAGTCTCCGAAGTGGGCAGCGGGGTTGTAGGCGATTTCCTGACCATTTCGATGCGGCTGGCGAATCTCGGTGGAGAAACGCCACGAGACGAGGTTTATCGGGCGGCAGGCGAAAGCGGCTTCGGATTGGCGTACCTGCTCGGTTCCTGCACGCAGGCAACCACCGGTTGTCAGCGTGCGTACCACTATAGAGGCCGCGACATTGACCGGCGGCCTTTGCTGCGCCCACTGCTCCTATTTCGCCCGTTCCGCCGATGCCGCCCGGGTGGCGCAGGAGTGAGCGCTTGACCGGGTTCTGGATACTGCGGCAATGATCGCGGTCGATGCCCGAGTTTGCTCCACCGCCCGGAAATCAGTTGACAAGGGGCGGCCAGTCGTCATATTCCCCGCAAGCGCATTGGTCTTGCCTGCGTTTGCCCCGCACAAGTCCCTGCGAACAGCTGCGTGCCCGAGAACAAGCCCACAACCTCCGCTTCCGCGTCCAAAGCGACTGCGGGCAACTCCGCCAACCCCCCCAGCAAGGGGCTGACCGCTGCGGAAATTCTTCAATTGGAGGATTCCAGCGAGGGATCGACCCAGCCCGTGGCCGCCGCGTCGGGCAGTCCGACTTCAGTCAACGGGCAGAAGATCGAACCGTTGAAGGTGCCGCTTCCCGACACCACCAACGGCGAATCGTCCACCGCGGGCTTCGACACCATGCTCGGCGCGCTGGTCGTCGAAGCGGGCCTGGTCACGCGCGATGAGATGGAACTGTGCAACTCGCTGATGCGCGAGACCAATCCATCGGAGGACCCGCGCACGCTTCCCGATCTGCTGCTCGAACAGGACTTCGTCACGCCCCGCCAGTTGCAGCGGCTGCGCAACGAGTTCGAAGCCAAGAAATCCACCCAGCGCATCCCCGGCTACCGCATCCTCCGCAAGATCGGCCAGGGCGCGATGGCGACGGTGTTCCTCGCCAAGCAGCTTTCGCTCGATCGTGACGTCGCCATTAAGGTCCTGCCCAAGAAGTTTTCGCAAAACGCGAAGTTCATTGAGCGCTTCTACAAGGAAGGCAAGGCCGCAGCGCAACTCAATCACCCCATCATCGTCGCCGCGTACGACGTCGGCCAGGCGGGAGAGCATCACTACTTCGTAATGGAGTACGTCGATGGCTTGACGGTCTTTGACAAGCTTGTGC
>CAZCGB010000555.1:0-2649 GCA_964498045.1 uncultured Isosphaeraceae bacterium | reverse complement strand
ATTGGCGTATTGAGTTTGCCAGTCGTCGCGCTCACCGGCACGTTCATCGGCATGATCCTCGCGCTCGAGGGCTTCTATCAGTTCCAGGCGATCGGTCAGGAGTCGCGGCTGGGCGGCGTGATCAACATCAGCGTGGTGAAGCAGATCGGCCCGGTGCTGGCGGCGGTGATGGTGGCCGGCCGCGTGGGGTGTGCCCTGGCCGCGGAACTGGGCACGATGCGCGTGACCGAACAACTCGATGCGATGCGCGCGATGGCCGCCGACCCCGTCGCCTATCTCGTCGTGCCGCGCTTCGTGGCCTGCGTGCTGATGACGCCGCTCTTGACGGTGTACTCCGACATCCTCGGCGTGTGGGGCGGCTGGCTGATGACGGTGCAGATCTACGGGGTGTCGTCGTACGACTACTGGCACTACACCGCGAGCTTCGTGGACTGGTGGGAGCCGACGACGGGCCTGATCAAGAGCGTGTTCTTCGGCGGGAGCATCGGGCTCATCGCCTGCTACAAGGGATTCAACGCCAATTCGGGGGCGCAAGGGGTCGGCCGTGCCGCGACCGAGGCGTTCGTGGCGTCGTTTCTGGCCATCATCGCGCTGAATCTCGTCCTGGCGAAGTTCCTGAATACCATCTACACGATGTTCATCGCCGATCCGACGTGGACTCCGCTGGGTTGACACGACGCCACGCACAGATGTTGCGGGATGATTTCGCGACGCCCGCGTGACGCTCGTGCGTCTGGTGATGAACGCCGCGCGCGGGAAGCGGCTGCAGGAGCTGAATCATGCTGGTCAAGATCGCCTCGGTCATCACGCTTGTCGCGGCCGCGCTCATGCCCGGACCGCCTTCAGGTCGCCCGCCCATCGGCCCGCTCAAGCGATTGGACCCCAAGCTCTACGACCTGACGTTCGGCGTGACCATCGGCACGACCATCACGCCGTACTCGCGGCCAGAAGGCACGTCGATCACCCGAGAGAATTACAACCTCTCCGATGCGCCGATCGTGATGCCGCTGATCTACCTTGGCACGTTCAGCCGCATCGATCCCGACTCTGTCTCGGGACAGCTCTGGCTGGACGCCAAGCCGCAGAATCCGAGGATTGAGATCAAGGAAGGCCTGCCGTTCAACACTTCACTCGGCGTGCTGACGATCTCGCGCTTCACCGGGCAGTCGCTGCGCTGGCAGGTGAATTACCGCATGCAGTCGTGGGCCAGCAGGATCAGCGATGGCGATGCGGCGAAGATTCCCTGGCCCAAGGAATGGCCCAAGGAAGTGCAGGACGGCCTGCAGCCGCAGTTGTACATCGAGTCGGATGATCCGATCTTCAAGCAGACGGTCGAACGCGTGAGCGAAGGGAAGCTGCGGCTGGTTCCGCCGTATCTCGCGGCGAAGGATTTGATCCGCTACGTCATCAACAATGTGCAGGTTTCGGGCGACGGCGTGGATCTTGGCGGGGTCGGCCAGATCCGCGGCATCGAACTCTTCGGCGCGAAGGCGACGGCGACCAGCGGTATGGGAACTCCGCATGACCTTGTCTGCGTCTGCGTCGCCATGCTCCGCGCGGCGAATATTCCGGCGCGACCTGTTGTCGGCGTTCAGGAAAGGGCAAAAGACGGCAAGAACGAGTTCGTCACGTGGGCCGAGTTCTATCTGCCCGACTGCGGCTGGATTCCTTTTGACCCGTACGTGATGCGCGGCAAGGGCATCAAGACCATGAACGTCAACAAGCCATGGCCTGAATTCGGCACGATGGACGACCTGAACGAACGGGTGCCGCTGGCGTATCACTTCATGCCCGCCGCAACGGTGGAATCGCCGCAGAACCCGAGCATCTGGGGCTGGGATCCTCGTCCCGGCGGCGGACTCTCAAGCGAGCAGGCGATCACAATCGGCATCGTCTCGCGCGGCAAGGGCGTGGACGATCCGCAATAGAACTGATCATTCCAATTCGTCGTCCGCCATCGGCCGGGTCATCTTGTAACCGCCCGTGAACCAGCCGCCGAGATCAGCCATGCGGCATCGATCGGAGCAGAACGGATAGGTGCGCAGTCCGGCGTCAATGGTGCGCCCGCAGGTGCGGCATGGCACCTGCCGAGCATTGGGGGCGCTGCGGCGCGTCGCGCCCAGTGGTGCGAGGCGGTCAGCCAATTCCGGCGGCCCGGTGAAGCGAATCAAGCGCTCCGTGGGGCCGACGACATCCATCCGCACATCGATGCGATTGGCCGGCAGCGATCCGCTGATCCTGCTCGGCCACTCGATGGCGATGATAAGTTGCGCATCGCTCAGCATCTCGCTCCAGCCAATGGTTTCAAGGTCATCTGCGCTCTTGATGCGGTAGGCGTCAATGTGCGCGAGCGTCACAGCCGTTCCAGGATATTCATGGGCGATGACGAACGTCGGACTCGACACAAGTGAGGGTTCGATTCCCAAACCTTCTGCCAAACCGCGGACGAAGCATGTCTTTCCCGCGCCAAGGTCGCCTTCCAAGGCGATGACGTCGCCGGGCTTGAGATAGGCAGCGAAGCGCTTGGCGAGAAACCGCGTCTCGTCTTCGGTGCGCGTCATCGTCTGAATGGTGAGATCATTGACAGGCGTTGGGTCGCTCATGCCTGAGCCTCCGCAGTTGTCTCGGTGACTGACAACTCGCCGGAGA
>CAZCGB010000554.1:0-2657 GCA_964498045.1 uncultured Isosphaeraceae bacterium | reverse complement strand
CCATTGCCGCCCGTACCACCCCCGGAAACCGAGCTGCCTCCCGTTCCGCCGTTTCCACCGTTGCCACCACTGCCAGCACCGAAGCACGCGCCGCCGTTTGCGCCTGCTCCACCGGGTGAAGCAGCCGGTGTGCCGAAGACATTGCACATATTGCCTGACGCGCCGCCGAAGCCGCCAGCGCCGCCTGCACTGTAACCGTCTCCACCCGCGCCACCGTCACCGCCGGCAGACTGCGTCGATGCCGAGCTATTGCCCGTGCCCCCGTTGCCTCCCGCTCCACCGACTCCGCCGGCGCTCCCGCTGGCTCCGCCCTCGCCTCCGTCACCGCCAGCACCAGAGTAGCCGGGGCCGCCGTCCCCGCCGTTGCCCGTGCCAGTTCCGCCAACGTCGTATGCCCAACCGCCATCGCCGCCGTTCGCGTGTGCAGCGCTCCAGCCGTAGATGCCCGGCATGCCATCCGGGCAGAGCGACGTACCATCATCGCCCCATCCACGAGAACACGGATCGTAGGGCGGCGACGGCTGCGCAGTCACCGTACTGGTAACGGTCATCAGCGCGAGGAGAGCGATCGCCTTCAA
The DNA here is from genome assembly GCA_964498045.1 of uncultured Isosphaeraceae bacterium. Lineage (GTDB taxonomy): Bacteria > Planctomycetota > Phycisphaerae > Phycisphaerales > SM1A02 > DATKJG01. The sequence goes on along the minus strand of CAZCGB010000554.1, from coordinate 2,079 downwards.
CAGTCGAGAAGTCGTCAACATCGAAAAATTCTCCATCCATCGGTTGGTTGCCGTGACTACGTTCGTTCGAGGCTGGCCGAACGGTTCGGTCGCCCACTGTTGCTGGCATGCTGCCCCGATACCGCATTGCGTTCAATAGGCTGAACTCCTTAAATTTCCATGTAGGGAACGCGGAAATCCGTGCGTCGGCTGGGCTATCGCTCACCTTTCAAGTTTTCGACGGACCGCGGCGCAAGAAGGTGGACTGTGCCCATCCTACGCATAGCCGTCGGCATAACGAAGTCCTGTCCCCGAGCCGTTCCGGAGAGAGTTTTCGTTATGCCGGAGAAGGGTTCCGTTATGCGAGGACGGGTTTGTGTTATGCCGGAGAAGGAGTCCGTTATGCGGGAGAGCCTTTCCGTTATGCCAGAAAAGAATTTCGTTATGCGGGAGAGGGTTTTCGTTATGCGGGAGAAGCGATCCGTTGTGCCGGGACAGGGTTTCGTTATGCCGGAGTGCGTTTGCGCACCGCAGGAGAGGGTTCTCATCGCGACGACGCACGACTGGGAGAGTTTCACTGAACCGCACAGCCCGCATGATCGATAAGCGATCGGAGATGACAGGCCCAGTATTCCCCCAACTCAAGCGTTGCGGACCCGTGTCGAATACCGAGCGGCAGCGCCAGTTCCGCGAGCGCAACCCGGGCTACTACGGCCGGCTGCATCGCAAGCGCAAGGCGGCGATCAGGGCCAGGCTGGAGCCGATCTGGGCCGAAGCCCGAGCCCAGGCCCATGCGGAAGCCCAATTGGCCGCTGCGCAGCCCGCGCCTGTTCTGATGCTGCCCGCGCCAGGCATCGATCCTCTGACAAGCGAGATCGCGAAGTGTGGGGCGCTGGCGGAATCGCTCAAGAACGAATCAGCCGCGGTAGAAATCGCGCGGAAGCGCGTTTCCCCCTCCCTCTGAGGGAGGGGGCGAGGGGGTGGGTGGAGCGTTTGAAATCGAAACAGGGTGACCCTCGTGATGAACAGCGCCGGACCCACCCCCTGACCCCCTCCCTTCCAGGGAGGGGGAATTCGACGATCTCGATTACCATGCGCCATCATGCCCGCCGTCGTCCTGCATCTGCACATCAGTGTCGAGCCTGACAAGCGTGACGAGCTGCTCACGTTCCTGCGCGATGCCCGCGACTACTACGAACAGGGCGGCGACGGCGCTGGGGGGGTGCACATGCGTCTGCTGCAGGATGCTGACGATGAGAACTCGTTCATCGAGGTCTTTGAGTACGACAGCGTCGAGGCGTACGAGGCCGATGAACGCCGCGTCGCGGGCGACCCGGTGATGCAGAAGGTGCTCGCCAAGTGGCGGAGTTATCTCAAGGACAATCCGAACGTCGAGGTGTGCATCGATCTGACCGAGACTGAACTGCTGGCGAATGGCGGCGCGTCAATCTGATTGACGCCCACGGATTGCAATCCGTGGGCGTCATGGCTCAAGGCGCATGCGGTATCATCCGCCCCGCCATGGCCTCACACGACACATCGAAGAAGCACACCGATTTCGTCTCCTGGAAACTTGCGGAATGGGCGGCTTCGCTGCGCTACGAAGACCTTTCCGCTGACGCCATTCACGCAGCCAAACTGTTCCTGTACGACAGTTTTGGCTGTGCCCTGGGCGGCTCGCAGCAGCATGATGTCGAAATCATGCTCAAGCACTTCAAGGCGATGGGCGGCAAGAAGACCTGCACGTGCTTCGTGAGCGGCTGGCGTACGAACCCCGTCGACGCGGCGTTCCTCAACGCGCTGATGATCCGCGCGATGGATTACAACGACATCTACTGGAAAGCTGACCCGTCGCATCCGAGCGACATCATTCCGGCAGCGCTGTCGATCTGCGAACAGGATCGACTGTCAGGGAAAGAACTCATCGTCGGCACGATCATCGCGTACGAGATCGAGATGCGCCTGTGCGAATTCGGCGAGCCGGGCATCCGTGAATACGGCTGGCATCATGCGACGCTGACGTCGATCGCTTCGCCGCTGGTGGCGGGACGGATGCTGGGATTGACGGCTGAGCAGATTCAGCAGGCCATCGGCATCAGC
>CAZCGB010000553.1:0-2662 GCA_964498045.1 uncultured Isosphaeraceae bacterium | reverse complement strand
CCCCGAGCAGCTCATCATCGCTTTGCGCGACAGCGGCGTGAAGAATCTCACGGTCGTCTCCAACAACGCAGGCGTCGATGACTGGGGACTCGGCCTGCTGCTGCAGACGAGGCAGATCAGCAAGATGATCTCAAGTTACGTCGGCGAGAACGCGGAGTTCGAGAGGCAGTACATGAGCGGCGAACTGGAGGTCGAATTCGCGCCGCAGGGCACGCTCGCTGAACGCATGCGCGCCGGCGGCGCGGGCATCCCGGCGTTCTTCACCAAGACCGGCGTCGGAACCGTCGTCGCCGAGGGAAAGCCCACGCAGGAGTTCGATGGCGAGACGTACGTGATGGAGCGAGGCATCCGCGCGGACCTTGCGCTTATCAAGGCCTGGAAGGCGGACACATCCGGAAACCTCGTCTTCCGCAAGACCGCACGGAACTTCAATCCCATGGCGGCGACATGCGGAAAGGCGTGCGTGGCGGAAGTGGAAGAGATCGTGGCGATCGGCGAGCTGGATCCTGAGGGCATCCACACCCCCGGAATCTTCGTTGATCGCATTGTGAAGACCGTGTCCGAGAAGCGGATCGAGCAGCGAACGGTGCTGGCCAAGGCGAAATGATGAACCGCCGGGTCCTTCCTATGATGCCACGGACAAGCGGTTGCAGAGCATGGTTCAGTGAATGCGGCGAATTGAGGCAAGTGGCGGTTTTCGTCGTTGCCTGTGCGATTCGCAGGCAGCCGAATTCCTGACGTCGCCTGCGATAAATCGACGATTGGCACGTTTGGCTGCCGCCGATGGCATGTCGGCAAGACGTGAAGAAATGTTACGAAGGCCGATACGAAGATTCGAACGAGAAGGCTCGCACATGCACATCCTTACCTCAATCAGACGGTTTCTCCTTGCTTCAACGATTGGCATAAGCCTGCTCATCGGAGCCGGCGCGCAGGCGCAGTTCGGCGAGGCGGCTGGAATCGCCGAGGCGATGCAGCCTGACTATCTCCGCCGCGACATCGTGCTTTTTCAGCAGGGCCTGAATCTCGATGACACGCAGCGCGACATCGTCGACGCGCTCTACGGCGATTACGAGCAGGCCTTCGAGGACGGACTTGCCGCGATGCGCAAGCGCATCGAGGACATGCGCGAGCAACTGCAGAACACCGACGTCGACCAGGTCCTGCGCATCGTGTTCAAGCCCATCGAGGACTGGAGCAACGAGAAGCGTGGACTGGGCGCGCAATTCATGGAGAACGTCCGGGTCGTGCTCACGCCCGAGCAGCAGGAGCAGTGGCCGAAATTCGAACGATTCCTGTTCCGTGAGAAACAGTTGCCGACCGGCCACCTCTCCGGCGAATCGCTGAACCTGTTCAACGTCGTTCGTGACATGAAGCTGACGGCGCCTGAGACCGAGCACATCCAGGTCACGCTGGACGAATACGACGTCAATCTGGACACCGCGCTCAAGGCCAGGCACGACGCCTTGACCAGCAACCAAAGCGAAATGCTTCGTTCGTTCGCGGAACAGAACTCCGCGGTCAGCCTGGCGATATTGCAGAGGCAGATCGACAAGTCGATCGCGGTGCGCAACGTCAACGACCAGTACATCCTGGCGCTTGCGGACGTGATGCCCGACGGCCGGCACGATGAGTTCCGCATGGCGGCGCTGGAGCGTGGGTATCCGCGCATCTATCGCGCCACACCCGTGCAATCCATCTTCAAGGCAGCCAAGGAACTCGAAGGATTGAGTTCGGAAACGCTTGCGTCGATCGTCGCGCTCGAAGGGCAGTACCTTGCAGAGCTGAAGACGATCAACGAGGAGCTCGCGACGGCGACGCGCCAGTGGGAGCCGGATGAACAGCGCCTTCGGGCAGAGGCGTTCGCCAAGCGCATGAATGGCCAGCAGCCTGAGGAGATACAGGATCGAACGCGTGACCTGTTTCTTCGCCGCGATGACATTTCCCGGAACTACGTGCGGCAGCTGAAGGCGCTGCTCACCGAAGAGCAATTCGCACAGCTGCCGGGTGGATACCGCTGGGCGGACATGCCGGCGGAAGTGAAGCCGGGCAACGCCGAGGCGATGCCGACCGGGGAAGGCCAGGCGTCAAGTCCCGCAGCGCGCACGCGGCAGACTGACAGGCCTTCCAAGGGCGCGGCGCCTGACGCCAGGAGCGATGGGTGATCTGGCGCGTGCGCTATGATTCCAATGAATTGTTGAGTGACGCCGCCAATCGCGGCTTGAAGAGCTGGTGGAAGCCTGGTCGCGGCGGTCATTGATGCATGAGTGAGTCCTTGAACATTTCAGGCGCCGGTCCCGGGGCGACCGGGCACGACAGCCACGGCAACGGCGTGGCGACGCACGAGGTCTCGCGCATCGCCAACTTCGACGGCACGACCAGCGCGACCTCGGCTCGCGAGCGCTGCCAGCTGCTGGGCATCGACTGGCTGGAAGACGCGCCCGAGCCCAGCGCCGACGCTGTGGCCACCATCACCGCCGACGTCGCGGTGCGCCTGCGCGTCGTGCCGGTGCGCTTCGAGGGCAATCGCCTGCTGGTGGCGATGGTCGATCCATTGGACATCGCCGCCGCCGATGAGGTTTCCACCTTGACCGGCCGCCCGGTCACTCGCGTCGGCCTGGAGCAGGAAGCCTTCAGCGAGATGATGCGGGAGCATTACGGC
>CAZCGB010000552.1:0-2663 GCA_964498045.1 uncultured Isosphaeraceae bacterium | reverse complement strand
CTCGGTCGAGCCGCTGGTCCAGACGATCTCCTTGCCGGTCGCGCCGATGAGCGCCGCCGCCTGGTCGCGCGCATGATCGACGGCTTCCTCGGCTTCCCAGCCGAACTTGTGGTTCCGGCTGGCGGAGTTGCCGTACTTCTCGGTGAAGTAGGGCAGCATCGCCTCGACGACGCGTGGATCGACGCGCGTGGTCGCGGCGTTGTCCATGTAGATTGGGAGTTTGACAGAGGTGAGGGGGGGGGAAGTCATGCAAAGTCCTGTCTGCGGGTCAGGCCGCGCCCGCCGCACGCGCGAATCGCCTTGCGCAAGGCGAAGGAGAAGTCGGGGCCGTATTGTTCACCGACCACCCGCCACGGGGAAACCGCCGTGTTTCCCTAATTGCAATCTGGACTCATTCTAGACAGGGAGGATGGCGATGGCGACTGCCAAATCCGCGTTCACGATACGCTGGCGTGGAATGCCGATCGCTCTCGCGACAACGGAAATCGAGCTGAACGCCGCCTTGGCGGGCAGAAGGCCGATGTTCGTGCCGACCATGGGCGCATTGCACGCCGGGCACGCCGCGCTGATGCGGCAGGCGGTGATGCAGAGGGACACGCTCATCGGCAATCCTCGCCGACCACCGGTCGTGGCGAGCATCTTCGTGAATCCGACGCAATTCGCGCCGGGTGAGGACTTCACGCGCTACCCGCGTCAACTCGAGCGCGATCAGGCGATCTGCGCCGAAGCGGGAGCCGATGTCATCTTTGCCCCGGAGGTGAACGCGATGTATCCGGCCGGGCTCGATCGCGTGGCCGAGAACTTCATCATGCCAGGGCTTCCCGCAGTCGCGACGCAGCCGCGCCTGGAGGATCGCTTTCGCCCGACGCATTTCGCGGGCGTGTGCAAGGTCGTCGCGCGGCTGTTCGACATCGTTCAGCCGTCGCACGCGTACTTCGGCGAGAAGGACTACCAGCAACTGCGCACGATCACCGAAATGGTGCGCGGACAAAACCATTTAGCACCCGGTCATGACCGGGGGCACGCCGGCAGTCGTCCCGCCCCATCGCCCGAACGCTGGCCGAATTTGGAAATCATCCCCTGCCCGACGGTGCGCGAGCGCGACGGCCTGGCGATGTCCAGCCGCAACGTCTATCTCACGCCTCCGCAGCGCAAGACCGCGCTGATTTTGTGGCGGGCGCTCAGCGAGGCGAAGCAGGAGAAGTCGCCCGCCGCCGCGGAAGACGTGATGCGCGTGCTGCTGGAGGAGGCGGATTTCCAGATCGACTACGCCGTGGTGCGCGATGCGCAGACGCTGCTGCCTGTTGAGCGATTCGATCGCCCCTGTCGCGGGCTGATCGCGGCGAAGATCGGCGGCGGGGGGGCGACGAGGCTGATCGACAACATGGCGATGCCGGTACGATGAGCCGCATGACGGATCGCGCAACCGGCATTCCACCACCATGTCCGCATTGCGGCTACGACCTGCGGGAAGTCGCCGGCGAACTCTGCCCCAACTGCGGCCGGTACATCACGCGCGTCGACGGCGTCGTCATCCAACCGATCCACTGGCCCCAGATGCTGCGCTCGCTCGGGCTCCGCACCCTCATCGCCCTGCCGCTTGGTCTTGGCCTGCTCTGCGCGTGCGTGTGGCTGACGCGCATCGGCGGCTCGGCGAAGCTCCAGACCACGCCGGCCATCATCCTCGGCGCGCTGTTCGGTTACGGCTACGGCTTCGGGCTGGCGCAGCGCGCCGGCAAGGTCAATCTCGCGGCGTACATCGTCACCGGACTGATGATCAGCGCGGTCGTCGTCGCCGCGGTCGTTGGATTGCACATCCTGTTTCCGCAGTTCGCCGCGGACGCGGGGCCGAAGCGGTTCTGGTACGCGAGCGGCGCGTTCAGCGGAACGACCATCATGTGCGCGCTGATCGCGCTGCGCGTCGAATCACGAGCCACGGTGCTGCTGCGATGAGCGAATCCCCCAATCCATCACGCGATGCGCTGGCGGCCTTCCTCGCGCAATCCGATGCGCGCTGCCCTTCCTGCCGCTACGCCCTGCGCGGCTGCACATCCGACAAGTGCCCGGAGTGCGGCGCATCGCTGACGCTCGAAGTCGGCGTCGGTCGCGATTCCAGCGGCTGGTGGCTGGCCGGCCTCATCGGCCTCAATATCAGCATCGCCATGCTGCTGCTGCTGATCATCGGCCTGGGCACGAGCGTCGTGACCGAACTGCAGAATCCCGGCCTGCGGCCGTCGGTCCGCGCAGGCTTCGCCTCCAGCAGTGAACTGGCGCGCTGGGCCATCATCACTCCACTGGCCGTGCTGCTGGTGGCGCAGGTGGTGGTGATGGCCGGGCTGGCTTCCCGCCGGGCGAGCTTCACGCGGATGCCCAATCCCAAGCGGGCGTGGCTGGGCCTGCTTGCCGCCGCGTCGCCGCTGATGACGCTGGGAATCGTCGCGATCATTGCGCGCTCGTAATCTGTGCCGACAATGCGTCGCCAAGCCGCAAGCGGCTAGAATCGCGGCCAATCTCCGTTCATTTGGACATTTGGACGTTTGCTCGTGCCCATCCGCAACTTCTCCATCATCGCCCACATTGATCACGGCAAGTCGACGCTGGCTGATCGTCTGCTGCAGGCCACGCACGCCGTCGCCGACCGTGATGCGCGGGCCCAGATGCTC
>CAZCGB010000551.1:0-2671 GCA_964498045.1 uncultured Isosphaeraceae bacterium | reverse complement strand
CAAACTGCCGATCGAACGCGCCGACATGATCTGCCGCTTTGAGCCGGCCGACGGTTCGGCGACGGTGCAGAGCATGGGCGTCCGATCGCTGCAGATCGGCGGTCGATGAGCCGTTGCGGCCGGCTCCGGGGTTTGAGAACATGCGATGATGGGAGAGCACGCCGGCGAGGTCGATCACCAGCAGCAATGGACGGTCCGCGAGCTGCGCCGGCGCTGGAAACCGGCGAAGGAACGCCTTTCAAAATCGGGGCAGGCGGAAGGTCTGCGCATACGCCTGCATCGCTGCTGTTCGTGGTTGCAGCGGGTTGAACAGTTGACGGCAGGCGAGCCCGCACCGGAAGGGACCGCCGCCGCTGAACGCGAGTTCGATGACGCGGCCCTCGTTTGCCGCTGGATTGCGCTCAACGCGCTCTACGCGCGCTGGGATGACCGGGGCCGCGCACCGTTCGCCGACGTCGAGAGCCTCAAGTCATTCACATCGCACATCGTGAGAGTCGACCGTGATGGTCGCATCAGCGAGACGCTCTCCCGGCACAAGCGTCTGGTGATCGCACTGCTGGAGGACGCGCTGCTCTCGCGCTCATTCTGGCAGGAGCCGACGCCGGGGCGGGCCGGCAAGTCATCGCGCGCGGCGTTCGACGCCCGCGACTGGTATCTGCGCAAGCAATGGTCGCTGATCCTCGAACGGACATTGCAGCGCATCTATGTGCTGCGATGCCAGCTCGTGCATGGCGGCGCGACGTGCGGCGGCCGACTCAACCGCATCGCGCTTCGGCGATGCTCGCAGATGCTCAGCCATCTGCTTCCTGCGATCGTGCTTGCCATGATCGATCACGGCGAAACCGAGGAGTGGGGACCGCTGTGCTACCCGCCCACCGGCGAAGCGTGAGCGAGCGACATCCGCCTGTTCAATCGTTGAATGCCGGCTTGCCCAGAATGCTGATGTCTTGAACCGCCTTTGAGCGGGAAACTGGGGATCAAGGATTTGAACCTTGACTAAGTGAGTCAGAGTCACTTGTGCTACCGTTACACTAATCCCCAATCAAACTGCTCGAATCGGACCGCCAGGAGCGGCGCCGACACGCGCGAGGCGGATTGTACGTCAACTCTCCGCCCGATCAACCAAGGCGTTTCGCAGGTTTTTTCACGGATTTCCGCCATGCCCGGAATGTTTGATGGCACGCCGCTGCAACGCCCCGTCACCTGCGAAGCGTGCGAACGTCCCCTGAACGAATGCCGCTGTCCGCGGAACGCGCGGGGCGAGGTGCTGCAGCCGTCGATGCAGACGGCTGCGTTGCGCACCGAGAAGCGCGGCAAGGGGAAGGTGGTTACCGTCGTGGCCGGGCTCGATCCGGTGGCGAGCGATCTCGATGCGCTGCTGCGCGAGCTGAAGTCGAATTGCGGCGCTGGCGGCAACGTGGATTCAGGCACGATCGTCCTGCAGGGCGATCAGCGCGACAAGGCCGCCGCGCATCTTCGGGCCGCGGGATACACGGTGAAAGGCGCGTGACATGGCCGAAGCAGGGAGGTCAGCAGAGCCCGTACGTATGACGCTCGATTGGCTGCCGGGTCGATTCGTGGTGTGCAGGTTCGCGCATGATCAGCCGCTGCCGCGCTGGGTCGTCGATGCGCTGGCACCCTCGACCACGAACCTGGTGTGCGTGACGCGGACCGATGGTGAATTGTCGCTGGTGATTGACGAGACGAAGTTGCCGATCGACCTCGATCCCGCCACGCCCGTGCAGCGCGACTTCATTGCGCTGCGAATCGCAGGCATCGTCGATTTCTCGCTCATCGGCGTGTTCGCGCGTCTGACTGCCCCGCTCGCCGCGGCCGGCGTGAGCGTGTTCCTCATCTCAACCTATGACACCGACTTGATCATGCTGCGCGAGAAGGATCGCGCTCGTGCCGTCGAGGCACTGCGGGCAGTGGCTGAGGTCGAGGTTTGAGGGGTGTGCGCCCCATTTGCACGCCGATGTCAGACGCATCAAATGCTGACCGGTCCGCAATAAACTCGGGAAAGGAACAACAAATCAATCAATGGCAACAGCCGATTGTCGACTAGATGGCGAATCCGCGAGATGTGTCGGTTCCGCGGCGCGAATCATGATCAAAGCCGGTGGCATGATGCTGATGGCGATCGGATTGAGCGTCGCCGCGCTCGAACAGCAGCGGCGCGCCCGCGCGATGGAGCGGGAAGCGACAACCGTGTCGCGCAATGCGCGATGACGCATTTTCTGACACCATGATTCGGATGTGTGCGTTCGCCTTACCGCGATCAGGCATCCTCCGAGTCTGGCCCGTTCTCCCTTCGGAGAACAAGGCCATTCGGTAGCATGATCGATTGATGGAACAGCCTGCCGCTATCGACACTCTGGACTTCAGAATTCCCTTCAGACATTGGGCATGGGATGGTGCTGGCGCGACCCTGCTGTTCATCGTCAGCCTGCTCTTGGTGTTCCTTCCCGCGGCGGGCGTCGCGTTTGGCGCGTACAAGCTGGCCACGACGAATCTCTGGTGGATTTTGCCTGCGGTCGCGTTGTTGTCGTTCCTCATCATGATCCCACGTGCTCGCGGGCGAGTGGGCTGCGTCTGGCGCATGAGCGACCAAGGCTTGGAGCGCGGACGGTGGGTCTGGCGGCATTGCATGCGCTATGAACGCATTCGCATG
>CAZCGB010000550.1:0-2674 GCA_964498045.1 uncultured Isosphaeraceae bacterium | reverse complement strand
TGAAGAGCAGCGTGCTGATTGTCGGCGAATCGGGCACGGGCAAGGAGCTGTTCGCCCGCGCGATTCACTACAACGGACTGACGCGTTCCAAGCCGTTCGTCGCGGCCAACTGCGGCGCGATTCCCGAGACGCTCATCGAGTCAGAGCTGTTCGGCCATCGCAAGGGGGCATTCACCGGCGCGATCCGCGAGAAGGTCGGCTATTTCGAAGCGGCGAACGGCGGCTCGATCTTCCTGGATGAGATTTCGACGCTGCCGCGCAGCGTGCAGAGTTCGCTGCTGCGCGTGTTGGAAGAACGCAGCGTCGTGCCGGTGGGCGACACGCGGCCGCGGCCGATCGACGTGCGCGTGATCGCCGCCTCCAATCAGGATCTTGACGATCTCGTGCGCAAGGGCGAGTTCCGTGAGGACCTGTTGTTCCGACTCAACGTGGTCAAGCTGGTCTTGCCGCCGCTGCGACAGCGAGCCGGCGACATCCCGCTGCTCGTGCATCATTTTCTTGCGAAGTATTCGGGCGAGATGAACAAGACCATCACCGGCATCAGCAACGGCGCGATGCGGGCCATGCTTGTGCATGAATGGCGAGGCAACATTCGCGAACTGGAGAACACGATCGAGCGCGCGGTGATTTTCGCAGATGGCCGCGAGATTCGCGTTGAGGACCTTCCGTTCGCTTCCAATCAGAAGGATGATGACGTCGGGGAGGATCTCAAGGAATCGCTGAGGCAATTTGAAAGGCTTCACATCCTGCACAGCCTGCGACGTCATAACTACGATAAGGCCGAGACTGCGCGACACCTGGGCATTGGCGTTTCAAGCCTGTATCGCAAACTGGATGAGTTGGCGATCCCGAAAAACGAATCGGATGGGGAGACCGGTGGGGGAGCCTCGGCGGAGCAGGTCTGATGGTCTTGCCGCCGGCAGTCTTTCGAATGTCGACACTCTCAATTCTGGGAATCGTGGTTTGCCAATTGCGAATGGCGATGGAGGTCTGGGGACGTTGGCACAGGCGACAGGCCCGAAGTTGGCCCTTCCCTTGGATTTGCGACATCGCCTTCAGGTGGCGCGGGGTTTGTACATGTGATGCATGCTGCGGAAGAAGCTGCTTCTTGTGCTGGGTTCGGTTGTTGCGCTCATGTTGAGTGCTGCGGTGGCGGCTGTGCTCTTGCTGCAGAGCGTGCTTGGCGACCTTGAGCATTTTGCCGCCGAGTCATTCACTGGGACCGCGACGTCAATGGCCGTTCAGCAGGATCTGACCAGCTTGGAAACGATGCTGGAGCAGTCGATGGCAGCAGGCGGGAAGGTCGATGGAGGTGCGTGCATCAATCTGGTGGCGGAGATTCGCAGTGGACTCTCGAAAATCGGACAATTGGAGGTCGTGCAAGGCTCCGCGGAGCAGCCTCTGCCACGCCTGATCGACGCTGCGGATGAACTTGATCGGCACGTGCGGCCGGTCGCGATGAATGGAAACCTGCAGCGGGACGAACATGACGCGCTGATTCTTGCGACCGCGAGCGTGCGAGTTCAGCTTGCCCGATTGCAGGAGCAGATCCAGGCGCATGCGCAGATCGAAGAGCAGAGAACCACGCTGAAGTTCCGTTGGGTGGCGCTTGGGCTTGGCCTTGCGTTTGTGCTGGTGATCAACGCTTCAATCATGGTTCTGGCGCGCATGACAGGCATGATCCTCAAACCGGTCGACCAGCTTGTGGCCGCCAGTCGTCGCATGGCGCACGAGGATTTTGACTGCCGGGTGGAGCTGGCACAGCAGGATGAGTTTGGAGAGCTGGCCCGGGCCTACAACTTGATGGCGGCCCAACTGCAGGCCAACGAGCAACGCAAGATCGAGACGCTTCATCAGGTCGCCCGCACGCTGAATCACGAATTGAACAATGCCATTGCGATCATTCAGCTTCAACTGGACCGCACCAGTCGAGCGGCGCGCGGCGACCGCATTGAATCCGAGCCCCTGCGCGAGATTCAGCAGGCGCTCTCCAGGATGACCGGAATTGTCGCGGCCCTTACCCGGATTCGACGCATCGTCTTGACCGACTACCTCAGCGGCCTGAAGATGCTGGACCTTGAAGCATCAGTTGCCGACGAGCCAGCGACAGCGTCGTTGCCGCCAAGCCTCGTTCATCACGCCGGCCCAGCATGACTGAACAGATTTCATCTCAGGCGCGCACATCGCAGTTGGTGAGCGAACTTCGGTGGTTCGTCTGGCTTCGGTGGGCGGCGGGTTCCGTTGGGCTTGTGGGTGTGGTGACAGCGGCATTCGCTTCGCCGTGGACATCGGCGCATAGCGTCGGCATGACAATCTGCGTTGGCATCCTTCTCTACAACCTGCCGCTGTGGATGCTCACGCGACGTTTGGGCGATCAGCCGCGGTCGGAAGGCCAACTGCATCTACTCGCTTGGACGCAGTTGCTCCTGGACCTTGCCTGCTTGACGCTCGTCTGCCTGTTGACTGGCGGCGCATCCAGCCCGATGACCATTTTCGTCGTGCTGCACATGGTGATCGTGGCCGCCGTGCTGCCACGCGGGCAATCCTACGTCGCGGCGCTCGCGGCGATCGGAATGATCTTCGCCGGACTCTGGATAAGCGGGCTGATGCCGGAGGACCGTCCGCAGTTGATCTTTCTTGGCTCATGGGCATTGGCGCTGCTCCTGACGGTGCT
>CAZCGB010000549.1:0-2677 GCA_964498045.1 uncultured Isosphaeraceae bacterium | reverse complement strand
GTACAAGCGCGTGCCGTCAGCGGACCACGCCGCGGCGCGAGGGTCACCGATCGACTGGTTGCGCAGCGCCTGCGAGACCGAAGTCGTCTGGTAGTTCAAATGCGGATTGAGGTCGTTGACGGTGGCGGAAGTCGGCGCGCCGGCGTTGAACGTACCGATGTCGCAGCGCACGAACACGGCGTTGACGTTGGATTCGAAACGCCGCTCGTTGATGGCATCAGTGCCGACGACCGCGACTGTGCCGCTGGGCGAGACCGCCAGGCCCGCGCACATGTTCATCAGGCCGGTGGCGTACGTCACCGCCAGGGTCGATGCGTCGATGACGGCGACGTCATGATCGTGCAGGCCCCAATTCACCTGAGCGGACCAATTGCGGTTGTTGCCGTCGATCCACTGGCCGAGGCCGTTCTGCTTGACGATCTGCGCCACAGGCGGCGCAGGCGGCAGCCCGGCGGCGATCGCCGGCACGAACGCGTTGCCGCTGTTGGGCGGCGGATTCGCCCCGTTGTACGGCCCGCCCGGCTGCGAGACCTGCTGCCGCGTGAGGATCGTGGACTTGTTGCCTGATTCGAAGATCGCCGCGAACACCTTCGTGCCGTCGACGCTCACGTCCATGGCGCGAGGGTCCTCGCCTTGGATGTTGATGATGGTCGGAGCCGCAGCGAGATCGTTGGGATCGAACACGCGCACCTGGTTCAGTTGCGAGACGCTCACGAACGCGCGCTGCGAGCCTTTCGCTCCGGCGAAGACCACGTCGCACGGCTCATCGCCGGTGGCGAGCGTGAAGCGCACGCGGCCGGTGTTGAGGTCGATCACGCTGATCGAATCGGAGAGATGGTTCACCACCCACGCTTCGTTCTCGGTTCGGGCTCGGACGGAGACGGGATCGAGGCCGACGCTGATGGATCGGACGCGGACCGGCGAGCCGGCGCCGCTCGAATCAAACACTTCCAGGCGGTTGTCCGCGGTGTTCACCGCCAGCAGTGTCGCGCCCGAGGGCGTCAGCGCGATGGGATGAACGTGCGGCGTCTCGAAGTTGACGAACGACTGCCCGCGCGCGGTTGAGGCAATCAAGGCTGCTGAAGCGCCAGCCAGGGCGAGTGCGACAGGTGCGAGGCGGTGGCGAGGCGACGGTGACTTGAACCGCATCCAGGATTCTCCGAGTGGAAGTTGAGTGAACGACAGCATCAGTTGCGATGGAAACCCAACCCCCGTTCATGCAGTGGCCATGATCCGATCAGATCAGATCGGATTGTCGCGCGGACGCGCAGGGGGCGCGTTCTGCGGCGGCATCGGCGGGCCATTGTCAGGTTGAGGCTGCGGACCTGCTTGGTCGTCCATCCTGCCCTGACCCGGAGGATTCGGGCGGCGCGCTCCGTCAAACATCTGCCCTTGCCACTGACCGCGGAAGTCGCCGGGCGATTGATCACGCATCAGTTGACGCATGCGCTGCTGACGCAGCTGGCCGCGCATCTGCTGGAAGCGACGTGGGGCGAAGTCGGGCGACATTCCCTCGCGCGGGCCCGGCCCGCGCCGCCACTGGTCGCGCGGCGGACCCATTGGGCGACGATCCATGCGCGGGCCCATCGGCGGACCATCAGGCCCGCGATTCATGCCGTCATCTGGCGCGCCGCGCCATTGGCCTTGTGGACGGGGACCGCGCGGTCCGCGAGGACCTCGCTGATCGTCCATCATTCCGCGCGGCATCTCGCCGGGAATGCCGCGCGCGCCCGGTGGCATGCCCGGCGGCGGTCCAAAGTTCCCATCGCCACGACCTTGTCCACCTCGGCTGAACTGCTGACCGCCGCCTGGACGTTGGCCACGACGATCCTTCATTCCTCGACCTTGCCCTTGCCACCGTCCGGGCCCCGGCCCTTGCTGCGTATTCATCTGATCGCCGGGGCGGTTCGAGCGACGAGCGCCGCGCGGCCCGCCCGGCGGTGGACCTTGAGGCTGATCACGATCTCCCTGCGCTTGATTCGGCGAAGGAGGCGGCGGCGCGTCGTTTGGTCCAGGTCGGCCGACGCGGCGGCGCGGCTGCGAGCCTTGCTGCGGTGGCTGCTGCTGATCCCCTGACTTCGGGCCTGCAGCCGCACCGGGTTGCTGCATTGGAGGCTGTTCTGCGCCGGGCTGTTGGGCAGGCGGACCTTGCCGACGCCTGCCTTCACCGGCTCGGGGACCTGGACCGCGCTGACCTTGCACTGGTCCTCGTGCGGCTGATTGACCCTGGCCAGGTGGCGGCGGTGGCGCGCTGTCCTCCTGGGCAAGGGCTGAGAGCGGCGAAGTCAGCAAGGCGAATCCGATGAGCGTGATGGCCAGTCTTGGGCAATTCATGACATCTCCATTTCGGTCGCAAGCTGCGACGCGTCGCCAGCGTTGTAGAGGCCGGCATGCCTTTGCATCCCCACAGCAGGCGCAAATGCGCATACTGAACATGGTTTCACACGCCGGTCGATGATCAAACCGCGATCAATCGGCCGTCGCCATAGAGTTTTCTGTCGAAGGACCTACAAGTTCCGGTCGCCTTCCATGAACGTCGATCTCACCGCATGCATCGCCGGCAGCAAGAGCGCGTGGGACGAGTTCGTCCGCGCCGCGGCTCCGGTCATCTTCGCAGCGGTGCGTCGATCGCACCATTCCCGCGGATCGCTGCCTGCAAGGCTATTCGTCGAGCGGC
>CAZCGB010000548.1:0-2677 GCA_964498045.1 uncultured Isosphaeraceae bacterium | reverse complement strand
GTTCCCCGAGGCGGCAGACAATGAATACTCGACTACTCGCCGCCAAGCGCGATGTGGGCGATTCGTTCCGCAACGTCGCGCCCGGAGGCGGAATTGCACAGAATCACCACGCCGATGCGCATCGACGGATGCCAGCGCGCAAGGCAGACGATTCCCGACGCCGTTTCTTCGAGTTGCAGGCGCACGCCTTCGCGCGTGTCCAGCCGCTGCAGCGCAAGGCCAAGCGTTCCTGAAAGCGCGACATCGGCTTGCGTGACCATTTCCACGGCGTTCGCCAGCGAGCCGTCTTTCAGGTTCGGCTCGAAAACACGGGCGTTTGCAACAGGCGCAGGTCGCGTCTCTTCCTGCGGCGTCATCGCTGCGGCGATCAATCGAGCCACATCCCCGGCGGTCGTATAGATGCTCCCACCAGGCGCGAACTCGCCGGTGACTACGCACGGGCGCAACGGTGTACCAAGCACGCTGTGACCAATCGCCGAGTGCGTGCCGACCTCATCTGGGGCGCCGAACTCGCTTTGCCGCAGACTGAGCTGGGGGAAAATCGACTGCTCGCAGAAACGGGGAAATGGCGTTTCCGCCGCCTCTTCGGCGGCAAGCCGCAGGAATCCATACACCGATGAGCGGGCATAGCTTCGAGTTCGCCCGACGACCATGGAAACGCTGTCCTGATCGACGCGACGCCCGACATCATTGCCAATCCCCGCCGGCTGTTCCTCACGAAGATTGGCAGGACGCGCGCCCGCGGCCGTCCCGACTGCGCCGCCTGCCATGCCGCCGCCCGATTGCGTGAGCGCCGGCAGCCCCTGTTCATTCGCAGCATCGACAATCAATGCCGCCAATTCGAGCTTGCTTTCCTGCTGCAACTGCTCGCATGCCGCAATGGCCAGCAAGTGCAGCGGCGCGCGAAGACGAAACCGGTCATCCACGCCCAACACGTCGTCGTTTCGCGTATCACGCTGTCCGAATGCGGCGCTCCACACGACTTGGCCGTCGCGTACGAGGGCGATCTGCGTTCCGGGAACGTGATAGCGTGCAAGCAGCTCGGGGGCCAGGCGCGAGATGTCCGCCGCCACCGTTTCCCAAGGGTCTCGGCGCAACGGCGCGGCAGCGATGCGTTCGCGCTCACGGTCAATCTTCAGTTCTCTCATGATCTCGGCGTAGCGCGGATCGCCTCGCAGAGTCGCAAGATCTGGATCGATGTTCATGTGCACTTCATCGCGCCAACCACGCGCCACAGCGCCTCGCAATGCGTCGATGGCCTCATCCGTTCGCTGAAGCCGCGCTTGAGCACATGCGAGGTTGTAATACCCGATCGGCCGATCAGGCACAGCGTCAACCAGTCGCATCGCCGCTTCGACAGCTGCCGGGTAGTCCATGGCAGAGTGCTTGTCCATGAACTCCATGAGAATGGCTTCAGGCGCGATCTTGGTGACATCGCCCGCGTTGCCCGCTGGCAAGACAAAGAAAATCGGATTCACCACATCACGCTGGTCAAAGGACTCCTCCGGATGCATGTTCCGCACGGGGTCGCTGTTGGAGGCTCGGGCCTGGGGGCAGGTCGCCAGGCACGCCAACGCAAGCGCGGCAGACAACGCGATGGTCGCCATGCGATCATTGCGCGCAAGACCACAACTGCCTGTAGAATCATTGTTTCGGTGCATGCACAACCCTTCCGGCAGGGCGCGGAGCCTGTCTCGCCGCGCGGCAACCTTACATACCCCCGGATACGGCGACAGGTTCCGGCAGGCGGAAAATCGGAGTGCTCCGGCGATCCATGTGCCAAGATCCTTCATTCCTTCTATTGTGAGGCGGCAAAGCCGAATATGGAGTTCCCAGGCATTCTCCCTGGCCGCGCCTCTCTCAAAAAGCACTTGCCCAACACTTGCACATCGGCCCCATCAAACTCCGCACGCCCCTGCTACTGGCCCCCATGGCCGGCTATTGCGACCTTCCCTTTCGCATCCTTTGCCGCGAGCTTGGAGGGGTGGGGTTGGCGTCGACGGATCTGCTGAACTGCCATTCGATCTTGAAGGGTCATCCCCGCGCGTTGCAATTGGCCGCCACCGCCGCCGCCGATCACCCCCTGTGCATGCAGCTCTATGGCAACTGCCAGGACCCGCTGCCCGAGGCCGCGAAGTGGGCGGTCGATCACGGCGCGGTCATCATTGACATCAACATGGGCTGTCCGGTTGACAAGGTCGCCAAGAAGAACGGCGGCTCACTGCTGCTGTGCGATGTCGATTCAACGGTGCGGCTGGCAGAGAAGATCGTTCTGGCGGTGCACGACCGCAACGTGCCGGTGACAGCGAAGGTTCGTTTGGGCTGGGATCGCTCGCGCATCGTCGCGCCGCGGCTGGCGGTCGCGCTGGAGAACGTCGGCATCGCCGCCGTCACCGTGCATGGCCGCACCACCGAGCAGATGTTCAAAGGCGCGGCCGACCTCGACGGCATCGCGGCGGTGGTCGCGGCGGTGAAGACCATTCCAATCATCGGCAACGGCGACATCACCGAACCCGAGCATGTGACGCGCATGATGAAGCACACTGGCTGCGCGGGCGTGATGATCGCGCGCGGGGCGATCCGCACGCCGTGGCTTTTCCGGCGCGCTGAGGAATTGCTGCGCACGGGAATCGCGGGCGCCGAGCCGACGCTGCTGGAGAAGATCCGCATCATCCGC
>CAZCGB010000547.1:0-2679 GCA_964498045.1 uncultured Isosphaeraceae bacterium | reverse complement strand
TCTACTGGAACAACCACCATCACATGCTGCACGCCACCAAGTGCGTGAACGGCCGCGTGCTGTGGGCCAACCTGCACCTGCTGTTCTGGCTCTCGCTTGTGCCGTTCGTCACCGGTTGGATGGGTGAGAACCATTTCGCGCCCGTTCCTACGGCGCTCTACGGCATGATCCTGTTCATGGCCGGCGTCGCCTACCTCATCCTGCAGCGCGCCATCGTCGCGTTGCACGGCGACGACTCGACCCTCGCCAAAGCCGTCGGCCGCGACCGCAAGGGGAGAATTTCGCCGCTGTTATACGTCGTCGGCATCGTCGCGGCGTATTTCGTGCCGACGGCCGGATGCGCGGTCTACGCCTTCGTCGCGCTGATGTGGCTGATTCCCGACAGACGAATCGAAAACGCGCTGGCCACCTCGGCAGCGGCGGAGCATTCCTGACCGGAAGGACTCTCTCCCACTTGACCTTTGATTTGCAACCTCATCTCCAGGGCGAACTCGTCGAACTCCGCCCGCTCACTACGGAAGATTGGACCGACGTCTACGCCGTTGCGTCTGATCCGCTCATCTGGGAGCAGCATCCTGCGCGCGACCGCCATCAAGAGGCCGAATTCCGGCTGTTCTTCGAGGACGCGCTCAACTGCGGCGGCGCGCTCGCCGTCATCGATCGTCGCGACGGAAGGGTCATCGGCTCGACGCAGTTCCGCGCGTTCGAGTCCGATCCGGAAGCCATTGAGATCGGCTGGACATTCCTCGCGCGCAGCCACTGGGGCGGACGGTACAACGGAGAGATGAAGCGGCTCATGCTGGAGCACGCGTTCAGGTTTGTCGAGCGCGTGTACTTCGTCGTCGGCGAAAACAACATCCGATCGCAGACCGCCGTGCGGCGCATCGGTGGTGTGCGGCCACCTGGCGAAGACGGCTTCATCGACAAGCCCAACCGCCATCGCCAGATCATCCGCAACTTGAAGTTCGTCATCCACAAACCGCGATGAACGGTGACATCGCAGGCGTGCCCGATACACTGCGCCGATGAATCCGCTCCGGATCTATGACTACCTCATGAAGTCGCGCGAGCGCGTCTTCGACGCCGTTAGGCCGCTGACACCCGAACAGCAACAGCGGCGATTTGACATCGGCCTGAAAACGATCGGCTCGACGCTCACGCACATCATGATCTCGGAGTGGTATTACATCGAGCGTCTGGAAGGCCGTCCCGTGCCGCCGTATGAGCAGTGGACGACCAGATACGAGGCTCCGCCGACGATGGCGATCGTCGAAACATCCTGGCGCGATCAGGCCAAGCGGATCCGCGCCGCGATCTCAGCAGAGCGCGACTGGAGTCGCACCATCACCTGGCTGAGTTTTCCCGATGACACGCGCGGCAACAAGCGCTTTCACATCACCTGCACCGCCGGCGACCTCTTCACACAACTGGCGTTCCATGAAGTCCACCACCGCTCGCAGGTGATGGCCATGCTGCGCGAACTGGGCGCCTCACCATTGGAAGACCTTGACTTCAACGCGATGATGTATGAACGACGCGAGGCCCCAGCGCTGAACGACGACTGATTGAACCAGGCCTCGCTGCCCGGGCAGCCGCGGCATCTGGCCTTCTTTCCTGAGTCCTCGTTTCAGCCTCATTCTGGCGCCAGGGACGAGAAAACACTGCGGACTTGCCAAGTATTTGCCGCATTCATGGGCGGGCGCAGACATTTCCGAAATCCCCTGCGCCCGTTCCCTTCTGCGGATTCTCCCATGGAACAATCGGCGAACGGCAACCATCCTGCATCACCCGGCACAAGCGGTTCGGCTGAGGCGCCGAATTCGACGCCCGGCCAAGCCGATCTGCACACCGACGCGGCATCGGCGAAAGCCAGCGCAGCGAAGCAGACGCTCCGCCTTCGCGTCACCGCGCTGTCATTCGCACTCATCGGCGTCATCTTCGGCTGCGCGCTGCAAAAGTTCATCGGCGGCGCGCTCGACGCCACCGGCCTGTTCGGCACCACGCTCGATACCGTCGTCGAGCAGCAGACCGCCAACTTCCAGGAACTCAACGCCAAGCTCGCTGCGCTGTCCAAGGCCGCGCCGGGCTCGCCCGAGGCGGCGACGCTGCAGAAAGACATCTCGACGCTTGTCGGCACGCAGGAGAAACTCGCCAACCGCACGCACACCGAAATGAAGACGCTGCAGGACGAGGTGAATACGCTTCGCACCCAGGCGCTGAAGGAGAACCGCACAGTCGGCGGCGCGGACTTCTGGCTCCTGCCCACCGAAAGCGTCACGCTGCGCGATCGCAACAGCGTCTTCACGCTCGCCGGGGTGTACTACAACGGCGCGACGATTGATGTGAACTTCGCGGGCAAGGTCACGCGCATCAAGCCCGGCGATTCAATCGAATTCGATTCCGGCGACTCGAAATGCAAGATCTTCTACAAGGTCGCACAGAAGCGCGAAGACGGCCGCTTCGGGTTCGACCTTGTCTGCACGCCGAAATGATCCGGTGGACCATCATCATGAGTTGACACGCGGCCGCATGCGAACTCGCGCGATCACCAGCCACGCAATTCCTCCGGCGATCAACGCCAGTGGCAGCGCGCCAGGCTCATCCTCCACCGTGATCATGTAGATCAGCAAAACGGCGCCGAGCACGAGGGTGAACAGCGACAGAAGCGTGTGAACCACG
>CAZCGB010000546.1:0-2688 GCA_964498045.1 uncultured Isosphaeraceae bacterium | reverse complement strand
GGAACTGGGCATGGACGCCGTCGCCGTGACCGATCACGGCAACTTGTACGGCGCAATCGAGTTCTACACCAAGGCCAAGGCCGAGGGCATCAAACCGATCCTGGGCATCGAGGCGTACGTCGCGCCGGGCGACCGCACCGAGAAGAAACCCAACGGCATCGCCGACGGCGGATTCCACCTCGTGCTGCTTGCCGAGAACATCACCGGCTGGCGCAACCTGCTCAAACTCTCGAGCGATTCGTTCCTCAACGGCTTCTATTACAAGCCCCGGATGGACAAGTCGACGCTGGAGAAGTGGGGCGACGGCCTGATCGCCATCAACGGTCACCTTGGTTCATCCATCGCGCATCACCTGACGCTGCACGCGCAGACCGGCAAGGATGAGCACTGGAAGGCCGCGGTTGAGGAAGCCAAATGGCATGCGAAGAACTTCGGGAAGAATGAGCGCGGCGAGCCGCGGTTCTACATCGAGCTCCAGCGGCATGAAGTGCAGGATCAGGAGCGGATCAACCCGCTGCTGGTGAAGTTGGCGCGCGAGCTGAACCTGCCGCTGGTCGCCGACAACGATGCGCACTTTCTCGGGGCCGAGGACTGGGACGCCCACGACAGCCTGTGCTGCATCAGCATGGGCAAGACCAAGGATGACCCCGGCCGCCTGCAGTACTCCAAGCAGTTGTACGTGAAGGGGCCCGGCGTGATGGCGGGGCTGTTCGAGGATATTCCCGAGGCGATTGAGAACACGATGCGCATCGCCGAGCGATGCAACGTCGATCTCGACTCCCACGGCAGCCACGCGCCGCTGGTCAATGTGCAGCAGCGCGGCGAATTACCGAAATTGAACGCCGGCGACGATCCGACTGAGTGGTTCAGCCGCTTTTGCAGTCAGTTCGAACTTCTTCCGGTGAACACGCTCGACACGCTGATTTCAAGCGATGAACTCAAGCGTGGCTGCGATGCGGCCCTTTCGCAACTCGCGCACGCGGGGGCGATCTGGCGCTACGGCCGCGGCGGCATCACCGACGCGATCCGCGCGCGCCTGGAGCGAGAACTCAAGATCCTCGCCGACAAGAACATTAGCGCGTACTTCCTCATCGTCTGGGACTTCGTGAACTGGGCCCGGCAGAAGGGCATTCCCGCCGCCGCCAGAGGCTCGGGCGTCGGCACAATGGTCGGCTACGTGCTGGGATTGTCGAATTCATGTCCTGAGCGCTACGGCCTGCTTTTCGAGCGCTTCACCGATCCCGACCGCAGCGAATACCCGGACATCGACATCGACATTTGCCAGGACGGGCGCGGCGACGTCATCAATTACGTCCGCCAGAAGTACGGCCACGTCGCGCAGATCATCACCTTCGGCCGCCTGAAAGCTAAGGCGGCCATCAAGGATGTTGCACGCGTCAACGGCCTCTCGCCCGGCGATGGCCAGCGGTTGGCCAATCTTGTTCCCAACGAACTGCATATCACGCTCGACGCGGCGATTGAGAAGGAACCCGAACTCAAAGCCGAGTACAACAATAATGCCCTGAGCCGCAAGGTGATCGACACCGCCCGCGCGCTGGAAGATCACGCGCGTCACGCGGGCGTTCATGCCGCGGGCGTCGTGATCGCTACGCAGCCGCTCGACAACATCGTGCCGCTGTGCAAGACCAGCGGCAACGAGGAGAACGTCACGCAATGGGACGGGCCCACTTGCGAGAAGGTCGGGCTGCTGAAGATGGACTTCCTGGGCCTGCGCACGCTTTCGACGATCGAGTTGTGCAAGAAACTGATCCGCGAATCGCTCTCGCCGGAGTTGATCGCCAACGCCGTGGCCCGGCCTCCTCGCTCAAGCGATGAGGCCGGAATCCTCTCAAATCCTCTTGATCTTGATCGTCTCGCGCTCGATGACCAGCGCGTGCTCGCGCTGTTCCGCCGTGCCGACACCGCCGGCATCTTCCAGTTTGAATCCGGAGGCATGCGCAAACTGCTGGCGGAAATGCAGCCCGACCGCTTGGAGGACCTCATCGCCGCCAACGCGCTGTTCCGGCCGGGGCCGATGGACCTCATTCCCGACTACTGCATGCGCAAGCACGGCCGGCAGCAGGTGCCGAAGGCGCACGCGATCGTTGAGGAATTCACGCGCGAAACATATGGCATCATGGTGTACCAGGAACAGGTCATGCAGATCGTGCACGGCCTGGGCGACATCCCGCTGCGCTCCGCCTATTCGCTGATCAAGGCCATCAGCAAGAAGAAGGAGAAGGAGATCAACGCGGTGCGCCCGAAGTTCATCGAAGGCGCGACGAAGAAGGGCCTGAAGGAATCGCAGGCCGCGGAACTGTTCGAACTGATTCTGAAGTTCGCAGGCTACGGCTTCAATAAATCACACTCCACCGGCTACGCGATCATCGCGTACCACACCGCATACCTCAAGACGTTCTTCCCCAATCACTACATGGCCGCGCTGCTGACGTTTGAGAGCGCGGCGAGGAAGGTTGAGGACTGGGTCACGCTCATCGAGGACTGCAAGCGCACGCTGTTCCCCGACCACAGCGAGGCGAAGCCGCACGTGGGCGTGATGGTCAAGCCGCCGGACATCAATCTGTCGGATGTCGATTTCGCGGTGGTGTTCGACGGCGACGAGCCGTGCGACCATGTGCACGGCCACGTCCGCTTCGGTTTGAGCGCGATCAAGGGAATCGGCAAGGG
>CAZCGB010000545.1:0-2701 GCA_964498045.1 uncultured Isosphaeraceae bacterium | reverse complement strand
AGCTTCATCACTGCCGATCCTGATGGCAACGTTATCCTCGTCGATCAGTTCGTGGACCGGCCGGCCCCCCCGACGCCGTAGGGGTCTCGGTCACGAAGGGATGCGACGCAAGCCTTGCGATCACTTCAGGCGCAGCAGCTTGCCCTTGCGCTTGACGATGTTCTTGTAGTCCCACTGGATGTCGATGGACTTCTTCAGCCAGCGTGTGAGGTCCTTTGCTGCGATTTCATCAACAGTGGTGTATCGCGCGCCGGCGGTCTTGAAGCCGCCTTCCTCGTGAAGTTTGGCTTCATCAAACGAACGCCCGCTCCAGAAGAGCAGGCGGATGCAGCCTTTCGGTGCTGGCGCCTTCAGCTTGTGATAGCCCACGATCGGGTTGCTATCGAGAAACCACACCGGGTGTCGATGCCAGATCTTGCACTCGGCTTGGGGCTGGGAGCCGACGACTTTGTCGATAGCTTTGGCGAGCGCATCGCAGATGCGCTGGTCGCCTGCGGACTGTGACTTGTTGTAGGCAAGGATGTCTTTGGGGATGGACATGAGCGGGCATTCTCCGAAGTCGCGGCAGCATAGCACGGGTGGCAAAGCGTTCATCATGTGACACGGGTTGTGACCGTCACGGCAAGAAGATGACGCACGACCCAATCAAGGTCGGCGACAAGGTCATCACACTGTTCTCGATCTTTCGGGACAACCGCGGCGATCTCTGGCTGGGGTCGCACGAGCACGGCGCATGGAAGTTCAACGGCACGGAGTTCGAACGATTCAAGCCTTGATGGTCATGCCGTCCGCGAGTCGACCGCGTTTGCGCAGGTTCACGACTGGACGTGGCGGAACAAAGCCTTTACGGAGCCTTCACAGAAGCCGATGGGCATGGACATTCCAATTGGATTCTGGCGAATATCCAATTGTCGCCGCGTCAAGGCGATTGGGAACGGCGATACGCCATCGTCGAACCTGCTTTAGAATGCATTGATGTTCTGCAAACGGTGTCTGTATCAGCTCGCCAGCCTGCAGGCGAACCGCTGCCCCGAATGCGGCGAGGCATTTGATCCGCAGGACCAGACGACATTCCTGAAGTCAGCCATGCATGGTG
Source organism: uncultured Isosphaeraceae bacterium (assembly GCA_964498045.1). GTDB lineage: Bacteria > Planctomycetota > Phycisphaerae > Phycisphaerales > SM1A02 > DATKJG01. The sequence goes on along the minus strand of CAZCGB010000545.1, from coordinate 1,605 downwards.
CATTGACGGCGCCGCTTCGGACGCTGATTGTGGTCGCCGCCTTCGGATTCTGGTACTTGCTGACGATGGGGCACGCCAGCGCGAACACTTCGTGGGAGAGTCATCCCTTCGCCGGGCCGTTCATCATCATCAAAGAATCGCTGGGGCAATCCCATACTCTGAGCGATTGGGCATTCGCGCTGTTGTTCTGGGCGTTCTTCGTTTCATTCCCGTTGCATTGGATCTTCACCGGCAGATGGTGGTCAGCCATCAGCGCGGTCGTCTTGTGCGGCGCCACGATTCTGTTTTCTTGTTTTGCGGCAGTCACGGCGAGTTGCTGAGCGGCCCGCCTCAGCACGCAAGCATTCGCATCAACCGGCGCCGACACCCTTCGCCGAATCACGCCCAAGGCGCTTGCACAAATCGATCGCGCTGGCGAATTCCATGTTCAATGGCGTGACCTGCTCGGGCTCTACGAACACGATCTGGCCAGACCATGGATCAGGAGCTCCCGGAACGAAGACAATCACCAAGCTCTCGCTTCGATCAGATTCAAAGGCAATGAGTTGATGATCGTCGAAATTCACAAGCACTGGCTTGAGCGAAGTGGCGATGATCCCGCCGCCGACGTTTCCAGCCATTTGATCGCGAACCACGGCGTAGCGCGGAAAAAGCAGCAGCAGGTTTCGCTCCATCCAGCCTGACAGTCGTTTGCCCAGTGAAAGCCGGGCGATCATGCCTGCGGTGAAGAACAGCAACACGACACAGACGATGGCGAGCACCACCAGCAGACTGACGCCGCCGACGCTGCGTTGCGGGATGAAGCGGCCAAGGAACTCGGCGACGGCAATCACAACCGGCACCGCCTGGCCCAGCAGTGCGCCAATCACAATCAGCGGCAGGAGAAAGAGCATGCCGCCGATCGCTGTCGTCTTGAGGAAACCGAAGTGGCGAATCATGGAATGACGCTCGAAACGGACTCTTTGTGGCGAGGCTGGCCCGACTGGATTTGATGACGCGTTGCCTTCATCGTCGTCCGATACCTTTTTGCAGCACAATCCAGTGCATCACAGCCGGCGCTGAAATGCCGCGGGAACAGGCATTTCCGAGCCCGAGTGTCGATCGTGGCGTATGGTGAATCATCCGCCATGATCCGATTTCATGTACTGACTCTTGCGTTGGCTGTGCACGCGTGCGCCGCCGCTGCCGCTGCGTTTGTTGATCTGCCCCCCGGCTTCACGCGCCACGACGCTGCGCTGGGCCTGAGCGATCCGACGACGCTGGCGTTTGCCGCCGACGGCCGGCTGTTTGTTGCGCAGCAGGATGGCGTGGTTCGCGTGTATGTCAACGGCGTTCAGGAGGCCCAGCCGTTCATTGATCTCAGCGCGGAGGTTGGCTCAGGCGGGTACCGGGGCATGCTCGGCCTCGCGCTCGATCCGAACTTCCTGTCCAATCGTCGCGTGTATCTGGCGTACACGGTCGATCCGATCTTCGGCCCGCCCGATGAGAACGACAACGTCCCCACGTTCAATCGCGTCGTGCGCTACACGGGCACGGCGGCATCGAATGGCAACGTGGCCGACCTTGCGACGCGCACGGTCCTCATCGGCGCAACCATCACCGAAG
>CAZCGB010000544.1:0-2701 GCA_964498045.1 uncultured Isosphaeraceae bacterium | reverse complement strand
AGCGATGAAGTGCTTGGCCAGTTCCGCGCGGACGTGATCGATCTCCGCCAGCACGTCGGGCATGTCCACGACGTGGCTCATGGGGAACGACGGATACACCTTCTTCATGTCCGGCCGTGTGATGAGCCGGGCGCAGGTCTCCACGGTCTCGCTTTGCCGTCCGCGGCTGAGCACGTAGAAATTGTTGTGGCAGCCGCACGCCTGGGCCATGAGCTCGGTAGCCAATGTCTCCTCCTCGCGCCACACCATGCAGTCCTTGAGCGTGGCGTCAATCTCGTGCTCGGCATGCAGCCGGTTGTGCACCACCTCGATGTTGTCAACCAGGCAGATCATCATGTTGGGCTGGAATTTCTGAATCTGATCGAAGTCGAATGCGCTGAAAAGCCCGTGCCGCCAGCGGAATGTGGCGTGCGTGTTGACCATCACATTGGGATGATCTTCCTGCGGATGCGTGGCGGCGATGATGTCCTTGAACGCGGCCCGGCGCAGCGAGTTCAAGCGCGAGAGCGGAAGATCAAGGATTCGGCCGGGGCGGACATCGCGGCCTTCGGCATACATCATGTCGCCGACGTGGTACATCTCGATAGGGCGGCCGCGCTCGCCGGCGAACTGCGCAGCGGCGTTCAGATACCTTTTCTTGTCCATCCCAATCTGGCCGGTGACGATCGCTCGCATGCGGGCTCCTGCGAAGGCGGCGGTCCCCCACTGCAGCCGCCTGTGAATTGCAATCCAATCAGTATAGGAAAAAACCGCAATCAAGGTTCCGAACCTCGCGGTTCCAACGCAACACTGGCAACGGTCCGTTGCTATCATGCTGCGAACGCAATGCAGCGACGATGATTTCCCCAAGGCGCAGGACGCGCCGAAGGACAAGGTCATTGTGTCGGCACCGCATCGCATATAGAAATGTAACACCCATCAACCCTCTCCATCCGCCATCACGCGGGAGAACGCCATGACGATTGAACGACGAAACATGCTCAAGGAAATGTCGGCTGCGGACCTGCGGGCCGAACTCATCACCCGCCTGCGCGATGAGATTCACCGGCACGAGCAGGAGATTGAGCGCATCAACGCGCAGATCCGGCAATTGCAGCCGACTGAGACGGTGATTGTCCGCCGGGCGATTCGCGGCACACGCACGCTGGCTCGCAACGAGAAGCCCCTTCGACAGGTCATTGCGCAGGTGCTCAAGGAGAGCGGCGAGCCGATGTCCATCAACGAGATTCTGGACGCCGTCAAGGCCACGGGCTATCGCAGCAATGCGACCAACTTCCGCGGCGTGATCAGCATGTCGCTTTCCAATACGCAACTCTTTGAGAAGGCCGGCCGCGGCGTGTATGTGCTGCGGCCAGGCGCGGTGCTCGAAGAGGAAGATGACGTCAATGACGAACAATCGAATGGCGAGGCTGACGACTCGGCCGTAACCGCCGGCACAAGTGATGACGGCGAAATGTGATCCCGTCTGAAATTGCTGAACACCGGTCAATGCCCGGGCATGATCATGTCCGGGCGTTGTCGTTTCATCAGGCCGATGGCGTCAGGACTGCGTCTTGAGCTTTGCGGTGCGATGCGATCGCGGCGTGCGAAACCGCTTCAACCAGGTCACCTTGGAGCGAGGCAAGCGCTCGCTGCTGTGGCGATTCGACGTCCACCAGTTGAGCACGAACGCCCCAACGAGCAGCACGAGGATCAGGCCGACGATGCCGAAGACCTTGCCCAGCGTGCCCGTCGATCCGACGATGTGATGCGCCACCAGCCAGCCCAGGCCCAGCTGCATGGCGACGGTGACCAGCAGCAGCCCGCCGTTGATCGTGAAGTACTTCCACGGGGCCATGTGCATGAGGCCGGCGACGATCATGGTGCTTGTGCGGCTGCCGGGCACGAAGCGCGCGGTGACGATCAGCCACGCTCCCCGTTGTTCGATCTGATGCTTCGCCTGCAGCAGGCGTCGAGGGTGCGCCATGCGCTTGAACCACTTCTTGTGCAGCAGCGGCGTGCCGAAGCGATAGCACGCCAGATACCACATGCCGTCAGAGATCATCGCGCCGAGCCACGCGCAGAAGAACGTGCTCCACCACGGCAGGTGGCCCTGGCCGATGAGGAACCCCGCCGGGATGATGATGATGTCTTCCCCCATCAGCGGCATGACCAGGAGGAAGAGCACCGCGAACGGGCCGTAATCGTTCACGGCTTGGAGCACGCGCGGATCGATGTCCATCCCGGATTTCGCCGGCGATGCTGGGGCGGCGACGTCTGCGGCGGTCGCCGGAGGCGAATCCGTGGTCGCATGCGAGGCTGCAGCCGTCTGCGCCCGACCGGGCTCAGCGGTCATTGCCACGGCGCAGAGCATCATCGAGATGATTGCAATTGCTCTTGGAATGCTGCTCAATCGGCCCATTTCGTGGAAGGCGTCTGGTTCAATCGCAGTGGTAGTGTATGCGATCAATCACCTCGTCGAGCGACAGGACGCGCCGGCAACGGACCGTCAACATCGTCAACGGACCAGACGAAATCCGCAATCTCCATGCCGCTGCGAAAAATCATCCTTGCACCCGACAGTTTCAAGGAAACGCTGACGGCTGCGGAAGTTGCACACGCCATGGCCGAGGGTGTGCGTCGCCATTCCGACTCCATCGTTGTCGAGGAATGCCCAGTGGGCGATGGCGGCGAAGGCACCATGGATGCGCTGGTCAATGCG
>CAZCGB010000543.1:0-2702 GCA_964498045.1 uncultured Isosphaeraceae bacterium | reverse complement strand
CTTCGAATGCGGGCCGATCATTTCATTGGTGGCGCAGTACTGCAGAGGGCGGATCGCTTCAGCCCCGTCCGCTGGTCATGACGTCGTTGTTCTCTCTCTTCCGAGCGCGCGACGACGGATGACGACGCGCCCGATCCTTCTGGGCGGAGGCACTGCGTCGTCTTGGATATTGAGAATCGTCGAGAACCGAGAGTCGACCGGTTCCAACGGCCCTTTCCCCGATTCGTGACATCAAGGGCTCGATCCGCCCGTCGCGCCACACGTGGATCCGCGTCACTCCACGATCCGAACCTTGATCACCTTCTTCTCACGCTCGGGAGGCGGCTCCCCGGGCGTAATCGGCTCGCGATTGCGGCGCAGGAACTCCAGTTCCGCAAGGCCCGGCGACATCGCCTTGAACTCGTACACCCGCGTCATGCTGCCATCGGCGGCCGTCTCATACGCGAAGCGCGGCACGGGCTGGAGCAGTGTGCGGTCATACACGCCGATCTTCCATTCCGCGCCGGTGCTGCGGTCGAATGGCTGCCGCACCGTGAAGTTCTCCCCCACCTTCACGCGCCTGGGGCCGATCAATCCTGTTCCACCTTCCACCTCGATCCTGGCGGATGAGCACGACATCAGCGTGATCACCGCGAGCAGGGCGATCACGGTCCACGGCATCGTTCGCACAGCGGCGGCGAGGGTCATTCGCATGAGTATAGAACGAAGCGGATCAAGCCTGATTGCCCGCGGAGCATCGCGCCGCACGCGGCGGTGTGATAAGGTGCGGCGCATGGATCACGGTGCGAACCGGCCGCCAATCGCGCGAGGCACGTCACAGCCCGCGCGCGTACTTGGCCTGTTCGATGCGACCTGCATCGTCATCGGCGCGATCATCGGCGTGGGCATCTTCCTTTCGCCTTCCAGCGTCGCCAAACTCACGCATTCAACCGACCTGTCGCTGCTGGCCTGGGCCCTGGGCGGTGCGATCGCCTTGTGCGGCGCGCTGGCGTTCGCCGAACTGGGCGGGATGTATGGCAACTCCGGCGCGCAGTACGAGATTCTGCGCGACGCCGTCGGCCCTTCGCCGGCGTTCGTGTTCGTCTTCTGCAACGCCACCGCCATTCAGCCCGGCACGATGGGCATCATCGCGATCGTGTGCGCCAACAACCTGGCGCTGGCGTGCGGGCGCGAAACGCTTCGTCCGGCGGCGCTGATGATCCTCGCGGGCGCGCTGATCCTCGGGCTCGCGCTGGCGAACATCCTCGGCGTGCGCTGGGGCTCGCGCGTGCAGAACCTCACCGTTCTCTGCAAGATTCTGACGCTGGCGGCGGTGACGATGCTGGCGCTGCTCTGGCCGCCCGACGCCGCGATGATTCCGCCCGCGTCCGCGCCGTCGGCGAGTCCAGTGTCGGGCGTGCTGGCGGCGCTGATCGCCGCGCTGTTCGCCTACGGCGGCTGGCAGCAGGCTTTGTGGATCGCCGGCGAGGTTCGGCAGCCGCAGCGCAACCTGCCGCGCGCCATCGTGGGCGGCGTGTTGATCGTCATCGCCGCGTACCTGCTGGCCAACTGGGCCTACCTGCGGTTGATCGGCGTGGAGCATGTGGCGGCAAGCAACACCGTGGCGGCCGACGCGGTGAGCGTCGTGCTGCCCGGCGCCGGCCGGCGCATCGTCGCCATTGCCGTGGCGATCTCGGCCTTCGGCGTGCTCAACGCGCAACTGCTCGCCGGCCCGCGGCTGCTGTACGGCATGGCGTGCGACGGGCGATTCTTCAAACCCTTCGCATCGCTGCACTCGCGGCTGTGCACACCCGTCGCCCCCATCATGCTCTTGACGATCATGTCGCTGTTGATCCTCGGCTCGGCCATGATCTTCACCAAGGCGAAGCCCATCGATCAGATTCTCAACGGCACGATGTTCATCGACGTGACGTTCTTCGCGCTGACGGGGCTGGCGCTGATCGTGCTGCGAAGGACGCGGGCCGACGCACACCGGCCGGTGCGCGTGCCGGGCTATCCGATCGTGCCGCTGCTGTTCGTGCTGGGCGAACTGGGCGCGCTGGCTGGGAGTTTCCTCAACGCGGATGTGCGCGGCTCGGCGTACATCGGCGCGGCGTGGATCGCGGGCGCGGCGGTTGTGTACGCGATCTGGTTTCGCCGGACTGAAATCGGGCGGCCGGCGGCGTGAGGAATCAGATCACCGAATCATGCGCGGGCACGTTGTGGGCCGGCGCGGTGTTGAGCGACACCAGTCGCTCCTGCTGAAGGCGCTTCGCCGATTCGGGATCGACGTAGTCGCTGTGGCATGACAGTTTCGCAGCGTGATCAGCCGCGGCAAGGCCCGGGGACTCCTGTCCCCGGGACCGCACGGCTGACTGCGAATCGGGACACACGGACGGGAGCCCGTGGGTTTTGGCTTCCACCATCGCGCGACGAGTCTTGTTCGCGAGGCGGTGAATCTCATGGGGGCTCAGCACGCCGCGCTTCTCGAGGATCTCGCGCTGCTCGGCGGTGAGCGCATCAGTCTTCTTGGGTTTGTCCCAAGTGAAGGCGTCGTCCTTGCCGGACGCGAATTCCTGAATCTCTTTCGAGATGCGCACGCTGCACCAGTCGTGGCCGCACATGGCGCAGAAGTCGGTGTCGACATCGAGGTCCTCATCGTGATACGCGCGGGCGACGTCGGGGTCGAAACTCAATTCGAAATGCTTCTCCCAGTTCAGCGC
>CAZCGB010000542.1:0-2705 GCA_964498045.1 uncultured Isosphaeraceae bacterium | reverse complement strand
AGATGCGTGCCGAATTGCTGCAATCGCCGCATGCCGTAGTCCAGAACGGCGGCGGTGCAGCGTCTCTCAGAATCAGTGGGAGACTGGCTGGTGAAGACCATCGCGCTGCGACCAGCGCCCGGCACTGCCAGCACGACCGACTGAAAGCCACCCTTGGCATCCTCCCATGCCCAAAGGTGATCAAGGGCAACAGCGTGATCATGCGCATAGTCCAGGAACCTGCGAGCATGCTCCGGGTCGGCAGGCCCGTCCACCGCCAGCAGCCGGGCGATGGCTTGTGCGCGACGATCTGGTCCGACCGTGGCGATTGGATTGCGGCCGTCATCCGGCCGTATCGCGCTCAGATTCGCCTGGGAAGTGGTCATTTCAGCAGGGATGCCGCATCGGACTGATTGCAGCGGCGATTGGTGAGCATTGGAGTCAGGATTGCGTACTTGCCGCCGCAGTATTGACGCGATTTTGTCGTCCTGTAGAATATCGAATCCCCTTGCAGGAGTGTTGTGCATGCTTCAGCGAAACGACGTTCGCGTTCGATCTCTTTGCCGCGCGCTGGCGACCCCGATTGCCGGAGTGATCGCCTTGCTGATCGCATTCGGCGCGATGGCGGACTATCCCAAGCCCGCGCCGGTTCCATATCGCTGGGAACTGGAATTCGAGCCGGGCCAATTGCGGCTGTACAAGGACCAGGCGAGTGGCGGCGCGTATTGGTACTTCACGTACACCGTGACCAATCGCACGGGTGCCGACCAGCTCTGGGCACCAAAGTTCGTGCTTTTCACCGACGCTGGCGAGATCCTCGAATCTGGCCGCAATGTGCCGACAAAAGTGACTGAGGACATCATGGCCCTGCTGGGCAACGACCTGCTTGAGGATCAGAACGAGGCGATCGGCGACATCATGCAGGGCCGCGAGAACGCCAAGGAAGGTCTTGTGATCTGGCCTGTCAACCGCCTGGATGTGAATGAGATGTCCCTTTTCGTGGCAGGGATCAGCGGCGAGACCGCTCGCGTGAAGAATCCCGTCAACGGCGAAGAGATCATCCTGCGAAAGACCCTGCAGCGCGATTACCTCGTGCCCGGCAATGCGGCTGACCGCGGCAGCAAGCCGGTGGAGCTTGTGCAGCAGATTTGGGTGCTGCGCTAAACGGAACAACTGAAGCCAAGATCGCAGCTCGGAACGATGGTCTGGCGGCAGGCAGATGGTCTTGCATGGCTCCCGGCCGTTTCCAGGGCAGTTTCAGAGTCTCGGCCCCACTGGATTTGTCCAATCGAAACGACTATCCTCTTGACCCCAAATCAGCCGGATTTCGTGGCTGACCATCGCTCTCTGACCTCTGACTTCTGGATCCTCGTCATGGCACATAAGAAAGGCCAGGGCTCGACCCGCAACGGCCGCGACTCGAACCCCCAATTCCGCGGCATCAAGATCTACTCCGGCCAGTTCGCCACCGCAGGCACGCAGATCGTGCGGCAGTGCGGCACGAACTTCAAGGCAGGCTACCTCGTCAAGCGCGCGAACGATGACACGCTCTTCGCGCTGGCTGACGGAACCGTGCAATACCGCGGCCGATTCGTTGACATCGTTCCTGCCGACGACAAATTGCCTCGCTATACCGCCCATACGCGTGCGGCGAAGAACTGACGTCGATTCGCCCTCACACCAGTTGTGCGATTCACGCGGGACGTCAAGCGACGCCCCGCGTTTCTTTTGGGTTCGGTGCCGTCCGAAATTCCGGCCTTCCGCGGGTTGCCACCCGCGGCTGGGGACAGCACACTGCTTTCCAGCGTCTCGACTCCTGCCTCTCGCGTGTTCATTGATCGTGCCACCATCTTCGTTCGCGGCGGTCGCGGAGGCGACGGCTGCATCAGCCTGCGCCGCGAGAAGTACATCGCCAAGGGCGGGCCTGACGGCGGCGACGGCGGACGCGGCGGCGATGTCGTCGTTGTCGCCGACCCGCAGGCCAACACCCTCATCGATCTCACGCACCACCCGCATTACCGCGCCCGCAACGGCGGCAACGGGTCGGGCAAGTCCATGCACGGCGGCAATGGCGAAGATTGTGTCGTGCGCGTGCCGCTGGGTACGGTGATCTACGACGCCGACACCGGCGTGATTGTCGCTGACATCAGCGCGATTGACCAGAAGGTGGTCGTCGGCAAAGGCGGATCTGGCGGCTTTGGCAATGAGCATTTCAAGACATCGACCTATCAAACTCCGCTGGAGAACACGCCTGGCGAGCCGGGCGAGGAGCGCACGCTCAATCTTGAATTGAAGCTGCTCGCCGACGTCGGTCTCGTCGGAATGCCGAACGCGGGCAAGAGTACGATGTTGCGTGCGGTGAGTCGGGCGACGCCGAAGGTGGCGGACTATCCATTCACCACGCTCTCTCCGAACCTCGGCCTGGCGGAACTGCCCGGCGATCGACGATTGGTGGTGGCGGACATTCCGGGCCTGATCGAAGGCGCGGCTGATGGAGCGGGCCTTGGCCACGACTTTCTGCGGCACATCGAGCGCACCGGCGTGCTCGTGCACGTGCTCGATGTTTCGCCCATCGACGGCAGCGATCCCGCGAACAACTACGAGGTGATCCGCGGCGAACTGCTGCAGTACGGCATCGAACTCGCGGAGAAGCCCGAGGTCATCGTCTTCAACAAGATTGATCTTGTTCCGGAAGAGGAACGCGCGAACGTGATCAAGAAACTCAT
>CAZCGB010000541.1:0-2706 GCA_964498045.1 uncultured Isosphaeraceae bacterium | reverse complement strand
CGTCTGCTTGGAGCTCGTGGGCAAGCACGGTGCCTTCTTCCTACAGCCAATGTTCCTCGGCCGGGTTCCCTTCCTTCCCGCGTGCAGCGCGACCTGCGGGAAGTGCCTCGGTGTCCGGGGCAAGAACGCGAAGACCATACCCTCGATCGGCCTCTGAATCAAGAGATCATGATAAACATTTCTGGATTTCACTTGACCGTCCCGGTCGCTGCGCGGAGAATCTCCTATCGACAGCAACCTGCGTCCTGGTCGGCGGCGATGTGTGTCGCGTCGATCTGCAGGGCGATTAACTGTTCAGGAGCAGGCAAGACGCCAGCCCACGGCATGTACGGAAAACAGACCAAGACTGCGATCGCCGCAATGAGTCGTCTCGCCGAGGTGTACGATGAGGGCCGAACACCCTTGTCGGCCAGCGATATAGCCGATGCTCGCGGGTTGCCACAGCCGAACGTGGCGAAGGTGCTCTCGACTCTGTCAAAGGCGGGACTTGTGATCGGTTCGCCCGGACCCGGTGGCGGCTTTGTGCTAGGGCGTCACCCGAAAGATATCGCGATCTTTGACGTGTTCGTACTCTTTGAACGACAGGACGACTCCCGAAACTGCCCGTTTGGTGGAGGCATTTGCGGATCAGGCACGAATTGTCCCATACACGACGATCTAGTGGCTGTTCATCTAGCCACCGAACAGTTGCTGCATGAAGTCACATTTGAGAGGTTTCGCGTCGCAGTTCAGGAAGATGGCTGGCGGCCGAAGGGCGTGGGTACCCGCCGCGCGGCTGCCAGGAGACGGTGATTTCATTCTGCACATGCCGTTGCGACGACACTTCCAGACGAGCAAGAGGAATCCGCGATGGATGCCGGTCCGACGATCATGCCGCATGCGCAGCCGCCTGACTGACACAGCCACACGAACGTGCATTCCATCACCGAGCATGCCTTGCCCAAGGAACCTACGGCACAAATGGCTCGGGAGTCCACGCCGACTCTGCTCGCAGCAAGGCACGGCGCTGATCGGTCTCGGCGACCTGCAGCCAGTCACTAGCCTCCACGCCGACTTCAATGACGACGAAGTTCTGATAGCTTTCGGCAAGTCGGCCTGTTGTGTGCTGCTGCCGCACCGCGAGCAGGCGCGGATCGGCCTGGCGCTGCACGCTGTTGACGGCCGCACCAGGCGCGGGCGACATTCCGTACGCGAACCGCACAACCATGCTCGTCTGTTCCCAATGCTGCCGCGCAACCGCATCGTCTTTGTGGAGCGTGATTCGGCCGTCGATTCGCACCTGCACACGATCGTTGTGGTCGTAGGCGAGCGCACTGACGTACGGCCGTGCTTTGAAGTGGTGAATCTTGGGCGAGCGTCGATCGGTGTGAAACCAGATGTGGCCGGCCTCGCGATTGGCCCCGCGCAGCACCATCATGCGATTGCACGGGTTATCACCCGGTCCGACTGTGGCGACGGCCATCAACCGCATGGTGCTTGCGGCGTCGTTGGCGGCATGGGCCAGTTTGGTCCAGACAGCGTCGGCGATGTCGGGATAGTCAATCACTTGTGAGTGTTGCACGTGTCCCATTGGCTCCTCCGATTTACGCTGAGAGTCGCAGCATCCTCTCAAGCGCGAGCCGGGCGCCGCAACGAGTGGCGGGCGCAACGCTCACGCGATTGACGATGCAGTCCTGTACGAGGTTGTCGAGAACCCAGAGCAGGTCTGGCGGGGCGATGTGCAACATCGCGCCACACATGGGCTGGGCGCGGCCGAGCATGCGCACGTCGATGCCGCGCTGAGCACTCCGCCGCGCCAGCCGCTGAACAAGATGCGATTCCGTGCCGATAGCCCAGCGGCTGTTTGGTTCGGCGGTTTCGAGCATCTTCACCATGCCTTCGGTTGACACAGCGTCGTCGGCGTCTGCCACGACATCGCGCGTGCATTCTGGGTGAACCACAATACGGATCGGCAGGCCATCGCGCGGCGCTGCTGCACGCGCATGTGTTACATCGCGGGACCGGAAACGCGTATGGACATAACAATGGCCTTTCCAGTGAATCACGTGCGCCTTGCGCATATGTGCCGGGACCGGACCGTGATGCACCGTGTTGGGGTCCCAAAGAACCTGGTCTGCCTGCTCAATACCGAGCGTGTTGCACACGTTTCGGCCAAGATGTTCATCGGGCAGAAACAAGACGCGCGCGAGTTGGCCTTGGCGCTCGCCACCGTTCAAGGCCCAACGCATAATGCGCTCGGCGTTGGCGCTTGTGCAGCACGCGCCGCCGTGCTCGCCCACGAGCGCCTTCACCGCCGCGGACGAGTTCACGTAGGCGATCGGCACGAGCGGCAGGGGAGTCGCTTGCAACTCGCCGCTGGTGAGTAGGGCGAGCGCATGGCACACATCGTCCTCCTGCGCCATCTCCGCCATCGGACAACGTGCGCCGAGATTGGGCAGAATCACGGCGACGCGCTCATCGGTGAGCAGGTCGGCGGTCTCCGCCATGAAATGTACGCCGCAAAAGACAATCCATTTCACGTTGCGCTTCCGCGAAGCGTCCGCCGCCCGCATGCTCAAGCGCAGACTGTCGCCCACGAAGTCGGCGTGCTGCACGATCTCGTCGCGCTGATAGTGGTGCGCGAGAATGAGCAGCGCATCGCCAAGTTCACTTCGGCGCGACTCGATGTCATAAGCCAGACGCTCTGCAGGGATCTCCATGTATCGG
>CAZCGB010000540.1:0-2716 GCA_964498045.1 uncultured Isosphaeraceae bacterium | reverse complement strand
GCTTGCGGTGGGCATGCTGCCCAACGAGATGCCCATGTGGCTGCGCGATAAGAATGTGATCAGCCAGATGGCCTACGAATCCAATGAGCCGGATCGCTGGCGGGCAGTTGCGCAGCCATCACTCAACCATGTGAATAACCCGGACCATTACCTCGACATCGAATCGCTTGCCGGGCACAATTTGTCGCTGCGAACCCTGCCGCCGATGCGCTACGAGTTCATTGCCGCGATTACAAAGGCCTCCTCGACGCCAGCATCGCAGGCAGTGCATGGCGTTCAGCGATTCGTCAGCGAAGACGTCGGCACACTGCCGTACGCGATCGTTGAGCACTTCGACAAGCTCGTCGCCAGTTTCAACACTTTTCGCATTCTTGATTCGCTTGACGCGTCGCAGCACGGTCCGCAGATGGAGGCCGCCCGCTGGAACATCATCAGCGAAATGGGCCAGCTGAGTCACTTTGTCGCCGACGCCGGCCAGCCGCTGCACACGACGATTCACCATCACGGCTGGCTCGGCGACAATCCCGGCGGCTACACGACAGATCGCGACTTCCATGCGTACATCGACGTCGATGTTGTCGCATTGCACCAGCTGAATGCCGCCGCGCTCAAGCCCATGCTTGGGCCGCTGGCTGACATTCCACTTGATGGCGTCTGGATGGCGACGATCGGTCTCATTGAGCGATCATTCGAAACGGTCGAGACGCTGTATCGATTGCAGAAATCAGGCGAACTGCAGAAGCAGGCCGGGCGTGAACTTATTGCACAGCGCATGATCGACTCAGCAGAAGTGCTGGCCGGTTTGTACTGGCGCGCGTGGCGTTCAAGTGAGCCAACGCAGAAGCAAATCAACACGTTTGTGAAATTCAACGATCTGGGCGCGGAGGATCGCTGGAGTCCTGGCCCCGCTGCCACTTTCCAGCCGGCGAAGTGAAGGGGGATGCCGAGACCGCAGAATTCCGGCAGCAGCCGCGGCCAGCGATCTCTTCGATTGCAGATTGAGTTTACCGCAGCTGAGTGTCCTGCTCGTGCGAAACCCCGCAAACGATCGGTCATTTCCCTGCATGCCCAACGATTCCGCTGCGCGATAGCGTGCTTCGAAGGACGATTGCAGAAATCACTGCGATGACCGCCACGATCGAGCCGAACCAGAATGGCGCCACTGGACTCACTCGGTCCCACAATACGCCGGCGATGACACTGCTGCTGAGCGTGGCGAAACCAAGCAGCATGTTGAAGATGCCGATCGCTGTGGCACGACGCTCGGGCGGCGCGTGATCGGCAATGAGGGCCTTTCCCACGCCTTCGGTCATCGCCATGTACACGCCGTACATCGCCAATAGGGGCCAGATTGTGGCCATGCCGGAGAGCGCAAATCCCGCATACACGGCCGCGTAGATCATCCAACCAATGACGATCACGGGCCACCGGCCAATGCGATCGCTCAGCGCACCCGCCGGATACGACAGCGCGCTATATGTGAAGTTGTATGCCGCGTACGCCAGCACCACCGCCCACGGCGGCATGCCAAGTTGGCCGGCGCGCAGGAGGATAAACGCGTCGCTGCTGTTGGCGATGGCAAAGATCATCAGCACGCCAAGCGTGAGCCAGAAACGCGCGGAGAATTTGAACAGGCCGACGCCCGCAACTTGATCTGACATCGGCGTCGGCGACGTCGTCTTCCCTCCAACCTCTTGCTTCGTGGATTTTCTTTGTGGCTCGCGCACGAACAACGTCACCGCGACGGACGCAAGCCCGAGCGCGGCGGCAATGGCAAACGTGGTTCGATACATGCGGGAATCGGACTCACCGCTCCGCGAACCCAGCCACCACACGAGGGCGGATGCGGCCAGCACGCCCACCACCGCCCCCATGGTGTCCATCGTGCGGTGCAGGCCGAATGCCCGACCACGCTGTCCGGGCAGCGCGACGTCGGCAATGATCGCATCGCGCGGACTGGAGCGAATCCCCTTGCCAAATCGATCGATCATGCGGCCCGCGAAGGCCATCGGCCACACGGTCGCCAGCGCGAGCACGCCCTTGCCGATCACCGGCAACGCGTAGCCGATACGAACGAATGGCACGCGCCGACCGCTACGATCGCTGCGCCATCCAGCCACGGCTTTGAGCACACTGACCAATCCCTCGGCAGCGCCTTCAATCAGACCGAGAGCGAGCGCTGGTGCGCCGAGCACGCCAACGACGAACATCGGCAAGAGCGGGTACACCATCTCGGAGGAGATGTCTGCGAAGAACGAAACCCAGCCCAGAAGGATCACCTCGCGAGGCAATGCGACGCGCGGCTTGTCATCATTGATTGCGGTCGATTTCACCTGTCAAGTGCGCGCGGCGACGCTCGCTCCTGCATCTCCTCCGGCAACCACGCCGGCAGATCCTTGATGGAATCGCGCGCGGCGGCCGACGTCGGCACACCCCACGCCTCGAAATACGGGCCGAGATTCCTCCCCACCGTTCGGCTGAAACGCACCATCCACTGATCGCGCTTTTCATCATCATTCTTCGGCCGCTGTTCTTTGTTCAGTCCGCGATACTCGGCGAACACCTGTTTGTAAGCATCCCAGCCGAATTCGCGCTGGAGGAGAGCGTACATTTGCAGCGCAAGGAACGGATCACGCTTCCACCGCTCCCACTTGCCATCAGTCTCCAGATGCTGCCGCATCTTCTCGAACGACTTTGCATCCAGCACGCGATCGGA
>CAZCGB010000539.1:0-2719 GCA_964498045.1 uncultured Isosphaeraceae bacterium | reverse complement strand
CCGCACCAAGCCAGATTGCCTGTTTTCACAACGAAAACACGGGCGAAATGACACTTGCATGCGCCCGAATCACGGTCCCATGCGAGATCTTACGGATTGGCTGTAAGTCCATGAGTTGTCGCGCGCCTGGCCGTTGCTTGTGCCGAGGTTTTCGTACTGGCGGATGACCGCGACGCCGAAGGTTGCTTCCAATGGCGGGTTGAGCATGCCGAGTTCAGCGTCATTGCGCGACGATTCCCATGCAGCGAGTTCATCGCCTGATGCCCGAGAATTGTCCGGCAGCATCACCAGCGATGGATTCTGATTGCCCGGCGAATGAACGGCCGCGACAGGAGCGGGTTTCTGTGTGGATTGGCAGCCGCCCAGTGCGAGCAGGGGCAGCAATGCCAACGCCGGCCATCCCAACGCGGGCATGCGATGGTGCGTGAACATCATTTCTCCGATTGTCAGCCGGGCGAGCCTGGAGGGACGCGCGGGAATTGCGCTTCGGCTGAAGCAATCATGCGCCGCGTTCAGCGTTCGGGCCAGTAGGCGGTGAAAATCGCTGATGACGAGGCTGCGCATTCCGAACTGGTGCATCCGATAACGTGTAGAAGTCGGGTGCCGCCGATCGGCGAGGCACGACTGTCAGGATGCATCTGGGGCGGCAGAGCGAACGTCGTTTCTCACGCCGACTCGAAATATGGAGGCACGCATGCGGCAACGACGCTCACGATTCGCCAGATCGGTCGCGCTGAGCCTGGCTCTCATGCTGCTGGCATCGCTGCCGACTGCTGCAGCGCTCGCGCAGGGATTTCGCTCGGGCGTTTCAACCGCGCTGCCGTCGCCGATCTCGAGCCTCGAACTGGCGCGCTTCGCTTCGATGATGAACCTGACTGCTGAGCAGTTGCGGGCGTGGGGCGATGCGCATGAACGCTACAAGGCACAGTGGAAGGCGTTAGGAGAGAGCGGAGCTGCGATGGCGGCATTCATCGAAGCCCGCAAGGCGGTGGAAGGCGTGCCGTTCCGCGCCCAGCCTCCCAAGGCCGCGATCGACAAATGGATGAGCGCGCATCAGACGGTGTTCGCGGCGATGGCGACGCTGGATGCGCGGCTGTTCGATGAACTGATCCCGCTGCTGGCCGAACACCAGCAGCCGCCGCTGCAACGCGCGAAACTGTCGCGCGAGCGAACGCGCCTTGTCGGCGACGAACTCGTCGCCGAGTGGCTGAACCCGAACACGAAGACCGATTTGTGCGAGATTTTCGCGACGATTGAGGCGAAGGCGGGCGATGCGCTTTCGGCGGATGACCGAACCGCGATGTGGGCATCGCTCGATGATTATCAAACGCAGTGGGTCAGCAAGCTGCGCGGCGTGCAGACGGCGGCGCGGGAGATGTACCGCGATTGGCGCACGCTGCTCGACGAGCGTGGCATTCCCCTGAACGCGGTGGACCTGAGCAAGCGCGACACCATGGACATGCAGATGTTTCAGCAGGTCTCCAAAGCGTGGTTTGAGGTGACGACCGAAGTGCAGCCGCAATTGCTGGAGATGCAGAAAGTCAATCGATCAAAGGCGAAGTCGATCGCCGCCGCGCTGCCGGCTGCGATCAAATCGCAGTTTCTGGGCGCATTCCTGGAAGCGGCGTATCGCGGCGCGCCCATGATGGATTTTGATTCGCACGCCAAGACGCTGCGAAGGGCGTTGGAGATGAAGGATCTCACCGATGACGAGCGAGCGGCGTTGCAGGCGCAGGTTGAGGACTGCGCGCGCACCGTCGAGAAGATCGCCGAGCAGTCCGCCGACGCCATCGACCTGACGCGCCAGGACGAGCGGCCGAATTCCTCACGACAATCCCCCGAGGCGGAGCAAGCGATGAAGGAAGCGTACCTAGCCGCGGAACGCGAACACGAGCGGCTGAACCACGCGTTGTACGCGCTGATTGGGATCGAACGATTGAAGGCTCATCTCAGCATTGACAAGGACGAACGCTGGCGCGAGATGTTCCGCAAAGGCGGCGTGAGCGATCCCGAAGAGATTGAGGAACTGCTCGCACAATTGCACGCCACCGGCACGGTGCGCTTCGGCCAACGTGGCGGAACCGACAGTGTCATCCCCGACGCCGTGAGCAAGGCCGATGTGAAGGCCATCATCGCAACGCTGGTCCTGGACGAAGACGCCAGCGGCATCCTGCGGCAACTGCACGGCGAGTACTTTCGTCAATATCGCCAGCGCTTCGATGATCACTCCGATGCGATGCGAGCCTTCGCGCTCGGCGGCTGGAGCATGCGCGATGACGGCAAGGGCGGCAGGAAAATGGGCATGGCTTCGCCCGAGGATGTTGAGAAAGCCAAGGCCGAGGAAGTCGGCGCCATCGCCGCGCTGCGGCAACTTGATGCGGCGTTCTTCGATGACGCCCAGGCCGCCGTAGCGCCCGATGCTGATGCACTTTGGCGAGCGCGACTGGCGCGCGACTGGGCGACGCCGGCGCGATCCACCCGCCGCGGCAGCGATGACCTTCGCACCTTCGAGGCTTCCGTTCCACTCATCGAGATCGCGGATGGCCTGCCGCTTTCGGCCGATGAAACCGCCAAGGCCGATGCGATCTTTCGCGCCCGCGCCGCCGAGTTCCGCGCCACTGCGACAGCGCAGTTCGAGGCGAATCGCGCCGCGTGGTATGCACGGCAGATGGCGGCGGGGCTTGCGGAAGGCCCGACGCCTGCCGCGAAGGATGTGGTG
>CAZCGB010000538.1:0-2733 GCA_964498045.1 uncultured Isosphaeraceae bacterium | reverse complement strand
GACGCGACGTCGGGGCGGGGTTGGCAGGCTGTGATGCGGCACTGACACTGCCGCCCCCACCGCCGTCAGCGGCCTGCGAACGTGGCGAGACGAATCCGCAGCGCAGCGTCAACGACGGATGGCCTGTGTAGTTGGTGATCAGGCAGAGGGAATCAGCGAACGACGGGCCGATCATCACGTCCACATCCGCGAATCGATCCGCCATCATCTGCATGACCATTCGGCGAAAGCGATCGGCCTGCACAAACTCGTTGCCGGGAATGAACCAGCTTTGCCGGAAGGTGTTGGGCCAAGCCTGCGGAGCCTGCCACTTGAGCGTGTCGTCCAGATGCGAGCGCGTGAGAACCTCGAACGCAGCAGCTGCCTCGCAGTACAGCATTGGGAGCAGCGCGTCGTACGGCCAGTCCGGAAGCGCGATCTCCACCAGCTGCACCCCGGTCGTGCGCAGCGCTTCGAGCGCCGCACGATCTTGGTCATTCCCTTCCTCAAACCACTTTGGGTTGAAGCCGACCCGTATTTGCTCGAGTGGAAAGTCGGGTTCGAACGACAGTGGCATGTCGATGCTGCACGGGTCAGAGTCATCGAAACCATTGATCGCCGCAAGCACCATCAGGCAATCTTCAACGCTGCGGCAGATCGGGCCGATCTTGTCCAGCGACCAGCACAAGGCCATCGCTCCCGCACGGCTGACGCGGCCGAAGGTGGGGCGAAGGCCGGTCGGGCCGCATCGAACGCATGGCGAGGTGATTGAGCCATACGTTTCTGTGCCAATGCTGAAGGCGACAAGACCGGCTGACGTGGCGGCTGCGGAACCTGCGCTGGAACCGCTGGAACCTTGCCTGAGGTTCCACGGGTTGTTGGTGCGGCCGCCGAACCAGATGTCGTTGTACGCCAGCGCGCCAAGCGAAAGCTTCGCCACCAGCACAGCACCGGCTTCATCAAGTTTCCTGACCACCGTCGCGTCGGAGGTCGGCACACGATTGACGAACGGCTCAGCGCCCCATGTGGTGCGAATGCCAGCGGTGTCCAGCAGGTCCTTCGCGCCCCATGGCAGACCATGCAGTGGTCCACGATACTTCCCGGCAGCGATTTCGGCGTCGGCCTTTTTCGCCTTCGCGCGAGCCGATTCCTCGCAAAGCGTGATGACGCATTTGAGTTGGGGATCGATGCGCTTCAGCCGATCGAGGTAGATGCCGGTCAACCTCTCGCTGGTGAGTTTGCCTGATTGCATCCACTTGGCCAGCCGAGTCACCGGGGCATAGGCGATGTCCTCATCGTTGTCAGGAATCGGTCCGGCGTCGACCTTGCTCCACTCAATCCGCCCCTTTTGCCTTTCGAATGTCATTTCGGGCAGGCGCGGATCGAAACGCAGCGCCGGCGAGAGCGTGTTGGGCAGCGGCCCAAGCTGCTGCCGAGATGCGATCATGGCGACCTGTTCGCCGATGGTCTTCGACATCATGTCGCGCTGCGATGCCGTGAACGTGATGCCCGCAAGCGTTTCCGCGGCGGCGATGACCGCGGGATCAATCGTCCCAGGCTGGCTGGCGGCGCCGGCAATCGACTCCTCATCCTGTTCAGGCGCGCTTGTCGGTGGAGAGTTCGGCGGCTGTTGTTGCGCGATGGCCGGCGCCGACATGAGCGCGCCGGCGGCGAAGATTCCGGTAGTCAGCAGGAATTCGCGGCGCGAGGAATCGGATGAATGGTCGATGTGCGGCATGGGGTTGTTCCCAAAGAGCTCGCCATCATGTGAATCGACCGTTCGGTTCCCTGCAAGCGGCGTCGATCAAGGCAGATCGCGCGGCTTGATGTCGACCACGACGGGATAATGGTCTGACGCGTAACCCGGCGGCTGCGGATCCTTGGTGTAGTCGTAGCCGGTCGCCGGCGGCGTGACCGTGCCGAACACAAACCCGCTGCCCGGCACGTATTCGCGGAAGGCGGCGCTGTTCATCAGGATGTAGTCCAGCACCTTGTCCGATTCGTGCGTCTTGAACTGCGGCGATTCGGGCGAGCTCTTGTCGATCAAGCGATAGGCCATCGTGTCGATCATGCCGCCCTTGAGATACACCCGCATGGACTTGTCCCAGGGCGCGCAGTTGAAGTCGCCCATGACGACGATGTTGCGCGATGGGTCTTTCGTCTCAAGGTCATTGATCAATTCCACCATGCGAAGCGCCTCGGCTTCGCGATGCCAGCCGAAGGATGGACCGGCCTTATGGTGCATGGCGAAGATTGTCAGGTCGTAATGGTCATTGATCTTGACCGTCACCATCAATGGGCTGCGCTGAAACGTCAGGTTCTTCTCGCCAGCGGGGATCTTGGTCCAGCCATCGCCTTCGCGTTTGACGTGATCGAGCGACTCGTTGAGCCAGACCTGCGAATCGGTGATCGGGAAGCGGCTGAGCACGCTCTGCTCGACGCCGCGGTAATAGCCGGCGTCCTTTGAGGCGATGTACTTGTACCCGGCGTCGGGAAGAAACGTGTCTCGAAACCACGTGACCGCCAACAGCGACTCGACTTCTTCAAGCGAAATGATGTCGGCATCGATGGCCTTGATCGCCGCGGCGAGTTGCCTGCATCGATCGTCCGGCGTCGCCATGGGCAGGTCGTCGTATTCACCCTGCAGATTCGGATCGTCGACGTGATCAAAGAAGTTCGCCATGTTGTACGCGGCGATGCGAACTGTTCCCTGAATCCGCGGCAAGGGCTTTTCCAGTCCGAAGCGATGCGACG
>CAZCGB010000537.1:0-2734 GCA_964498045.1 uncultured Isosphaeraceae bacterium | reverse complement strand
CGGAGACGATCCGCGTGGGCAAGGATGGCGGCGAACGAGCCGAGGGCCAAGGCTCCAAGATCGTGAAGATGATGGTTCCCATGGCGTTCATGATGCTCATCTGGATGGGCGCGTTCGTCAGCGCCAACTACTTGCTCACCACCACCATTGAAGAGAAATCCAACAAGGTGATGGAAGTGCTGCTTAGTGCGGTCAGCCCCATGCAGCTCATGACCGGCAAGATCATCGGCCTGGCCGCCGTCGGCTTGGTCATGGTCGGCATGTATCTCGCCATGGGCATCGTCGCCATGATCGCCGCGGCGAAGTTCGACCTCATCGAAACCATCGACCTGGTGTACTTCGGCCTGTACTACGTCATGGCGTACTTCATGATCGCCTCGATCATGGCGGCCATCGGCAGCGCGGTGAACGAGCTGCGCGAAGCCCAATCACTCATGACGCCGGCCATGCTCCTGCTCATGATCCCGCTCATGCTCTGGCTGCCCATCAGCACCTCACCCAACGGCATGTTGGCGACGGTGACCAGTTTCATTCCGCCGCTGATCCCGTTCGTGATGATCCTGCGCGTCGCGGGCAGCGAGCCGATCCCGCTCTGGCAGATCCTCCTGAGCTTCGGCATCGGCTTTCCGGCCATGCTCGGCATGATCTGGATGAGCGCGAAGATCTTCCGCGTGGGAGTCCTGATGTACGGCAAGCCGCCGACGCCTCTGGAGCTGATCAAGTGGGTTCGGTATTCGTGAGTGCCTGTTGCATGCGGCGGAACTTGAGCCGCCTACGCGCATGTTGTGGGAACATGCGCGATCGATCTTGATGATTGTGCGAACCCACATCTTCCATCCGATGTATTGACGGGGTAGGCTTTTCTGGGGCGGTTGTTGTCGTCTGCCGGTCGCCGCGACGCTTTCGGCTTGAAGGTCACGTTCACTTGTGGTTGAGGTCGGCCATGAGCGCATCGGATTCCCCTGTCGTCACCCCCAGCGCCTCCGTCGCCGACGTGATCGGACCCGGCCTGGCCCGCCGAACACCGCTCGAATCGCCGCCGCGATTCAGCTCGATACGACGAAGTTTTGGCGTGCAATGGCTTCTCTGTCTGGCGTTGGTGATCATCGCTGATCGCTTCTTCTTTGCGCAGCCACTGGGCTGGACCACAGGCGCTTTCTCGCTACTGCTTGCGATGTCCATGGCGGTGCGATCTTCAAATCACCTTCATCATTGGGCGTGGCGTGGCGCGTGCATCGCGCTCATCGGGCTCTGCCTCTCGCTCGTCGAGCATCCCGGCCCGCTGCGCATCACGATGACGCTGCTCGCGCTCGCATCGCTTGCGGCGATTGATCGGTTCGGCTGGACAACCAGCGCGACCGCATGGGTGTCGCGCTGGAGCGAGACGATGGCTCGAAGCTTCGTGCAGTTGCCCATTGATGTGCTCTCCGCTAATCGCTGGACCAGGAAGCACGGCGGCCGCGCCGCGCGAACCATGCGCACCATCGTCAATTGGAGCATTCCGGTCGTGCTCAGCATGGTGTTCATCGGTCTCTTCGCTCTGGCCAACCCGCTCATCGCCCGATGGATTCAACAGGCCGGCGATTCCATCTCTTCGACATTCAGCAACCTCTTCGATGTCGTCACGATCGGCCGCATGTTCCTGTGGCTGTCCTTTGCGCTGGGCACATGGGCGTTTCTCCGCGGGCGCTGGAGATTGTCGGCGTCGCGTCGTGGCGTGGCCGAGTCGTCCATCGCCAAGCCGATCGTGTCGCCAGGTTCGGCCGCCCTGCCCGCGCTGCTTGTGCGCTGCCTGATCCTTTTCAACATCGTATTCGCGATTCAGATGGGGTTGGACCTCGCGACAATGCTCACCAGCGGCGCGCTGCTGCCCGATGGCATGGACTATCGCACGTATGCGCGGCGAGGTTCCTACCCGCTGGTCGCCACCGCGCTGCTTGCTGCGGCCTTCGTCCTGGTGACTTTTCCGTCAGGCCGCGAAGGCGAGGCCGCCATGCAGAACTCCAACGCCATGCGCTGGGCCAGGCGGCTGGTGTACCTCTGGATCGCACAGAACATCCTGCTCACCGCGTCGGCCGGCTGGCGCCTGATCATGTACGTCGAGGCGTTCAGCCTGACGCATCTGCGCGTCGCGGCGGCCATCTGGATGCTGTTGGTGGCGATCGGCCTGGCGTCGATCATCTGGCGCATCGCCCGGCATCGCACCAATGCATGGCTGGTGCGCGTGAACATGGTGTCGCTGCTTGCGGTGTTGTACGCGTGCTGCTTCATCAACTTCGACTCGCGCATCGTCTGGTACGACGTGAAGCACTGCGTCGAAGGCGGCGTCGCCCATGGGCATCACCTTGATCGTGAATACCTGCGCTCGCTCGGCCCCGAAGCCATCGAGCCGTTCGAATGGCTGGCGAATCGGACGTCCAATGCCGAGTTCGCCGATCGCCTGCGCGATGATGTCGCGATGCTGAAACGCGACCTGCAATTCAACCTTCGCACATGGCAAGGCTGGACTTGGCGGCGCGCAACGATTGCGGCTGCATCAGGCTGAGCCGTTTGCGGAAATGATCGTCACGCGAACGTGCCGTCAACGCCGTGATCCGCTAGGCTGTCGCCATGATCACTAAAGTCTTCCCCACCGCCGCCGATGCCTTGCGCGGCCTCGTGCGCGATGGCATGACGCTCGCCGTCGGCGGGTTCGGGCTCTGCGGCATCCCCGAGCAGCTCATCATCGCTTTGC
>CAZCGB010000536.1:0-2735 GCA_964498045.1 uncultured Isosphaeraceae bacterium | reverse complement strand
AGGGCGGCGAAACCCAACGCGTGGGGTGGAGCATCGCCGGCCAACCGGGCATCGTGCGCGCCGATTCGTTTGATGTGGCCGATATCTGCGCGGTGGTCGCCGACGAGTTCTTTCCGGACGCGGCGCGGGCGCGGGTCATTGCTGCGGGCATTCCGATCCTGCCGCTCGCGTTGTCGGCGCGCAGCGTGCTGAAGATCGGCGAGGGGATGCTGGCGCGGGGCGAGACGGTTGATCCGCTGCACATGCGGCCGCTGTATCCGCGAGAGCCTGAGGCGGTGACATTATGGAATGCGCGAGAGGCGCCGTCATTGAAGCGATGACGGGCGTGTCGAGGCGAAGTGAGGCGATGACTTGAGCGCACGCACGAGCGTGCCTCGATTCAGGCTGCACGACCTGCAGCGGGGCACGCCGATAAGCCGCGTGAGGTGCGCGACGTATTCCGGCTGCGCCAGCAAGGTCTTCCGCGTGCGCGGTCTGCGCCGCTGCGGCAGGCGCGGCAGAAGCGCGATGCGCGGCAGATGAGTCAAGATCGTGAAGTTGGCCAATCGGGGGGCCGATCACAAGTCCGGCAATCTGGGGAAGTTGCGTGAAGCCGTCACGCGCCCGATTGCGTATACACCCGGCGGAGTGAGAGAGAAACCAATCATGGCCAAGTCCACGACTGCAAACGCCAAGCCAGCCTGGGCCGACAAGCAAGTGTTCACCACCGGCGAAGCCGCCGAGATCTGCAAGGTCTCGCAGCAGACCATCATCCGTTGCTTCGACAACGGCCGCCTGCAGGGCTTCCGCGTGCCCGGCTCGCGCTTCCGGCGCATTCCGCGCCCCGAGCTGCTGCGCTTCATGAAAGCCAACGACATTCCCACCGAGATCATCGAGACCGGCAAGAAGCGGATCCTCGTGGTGGACGACGACAACCAGATCGTGGACCTCTTCCTCGACGTGCTCAGCCGCGACGACCGCTTCGAGGTGAAGACCGCCTCGACCGGCTACGACGCGGGCATGCTCACCGAAGGCTTCCGGCCTCACCTGGTGCTGCTCGACTACATGCTGCCCGACATCAACGGCAACATGGTGTGCGAGCGCATCAAGAAGAACCCGGACCTGCGCGACACCAAGATCATCGTGGTCTCGGGCGTGGTGAACCAGGAGGAGATCGACGCGCTCACCAAGCACGGTTGCGACGGATTCGTGAAGAAGCCGTTCAACATCGAGAAGCTCATCCAGCGCATGGGCGAGCTGCTTGAAGTGTGATCGCCAAGTGAATTGAAGCTGATGACTCCGCGCATGCCGCGCACAGGGGAACGTCCATGGCCCGACAACGGTCGAACTCGGCGATCCCGGCGCGCTCGGCGGCGCAGCGTCTGAAGGCGAAAGCGACGACCACTCCAGCCGCGCCAGGGAAGAGCGCGGCACAGGTGGGCCCTTCCGGGGCGCCCGGGGTGGACGTGACGGGAGGCGCAGGACGGGTGGAACCCAGCCAGGTCGCTTCGGCGACAGGGCAGGGCGCGGCAGGCGAAGCGGAGGCGAGCCTGCCGCGCTCTTTCTCATCTCCACATGCGAGCGCAGCGCCGAACAGGCCCGATGCGCATGTCGATGCCGGCACGCGCCGCGTCGAGCTGATCCTGCAGCAGCTCGATGCGCTGCCCACGCTGTCAACCGTCGCGCTGCGCGTGCTTGAACTCACCAGCGATGATGAATCCCAGGGCAAGGACGTGGTCAAGCTGGTCACCAGCGACCCGGCGCTTGCGGCGAAGGTCCTGAAGATGGTCCGCTGCAGCGAGCGCGGCCGGGCCCTGAACGTCACCAGCGTCGAGCGAGCGGTGCTCATGCTCGGATTCGAAGCCCTTCGATCAGCGGTGCTCTCGGTGCAGGTGTTCGATGTCCTCGATCGCGCCACCCCTTCTTCGCCGAAAATCGCAGGCATGCCCGCCTCGCCGATATTCGACCGCGTGATGTTCTGGCAGCACAGTCTCGCGGTGGGCATCCTCTGCGAGCAGCTCGCCGGCGCGACGGGCGTGGCGCGAGGCGTCTCCAAGCCCGAAGCCTTCACCGCGGGACTTCTGCACGATCTCGGCGCGCTCGCGCTGCATGTGGTTCTGCCCGCGGCTTTTGATCGCGTGTGCGAATACGCCGAGACGCAAGGCGTGACGCTTGATCAGGCGTGTCGCAAGATCATCGGCCTCGACACGCACACCGCCGGCCGCCGTCTTGCTGAGCACTGGCGGCTTCCGCACGCGCTGGGCGATGTGTTGTGGCTGCACGGCCAGCGGTTGGAATCGCTGCCCGAGCTCCCGCATCGTTCAATGATCGCGCTTGTCACGCTCGCCGACACGATCGCGCGCAGCCAGTGCCTTGCGCCGGCTGGTCACACGGCGCGAAGCGAGGATATGGATGAACTCTGCGTGCACATGGGCATTGCGCCGAAGATCGTCCGCGAGCTGCTGCCCTCGCTTCACCAGGAGGTCGCAGCCCGCTGCGAAAGCCTCGGCCTGTCCAACGAAGCCACTCCCCTGCTGTTGCTGCGCGCCTTCAGCCGCGCGAATGAGACCATCGGCCGCATCAATTCGGGCCTGCGTCAGCGCTCCCTGCAGGCCCAGCGGCAGACCGAGACGTTGCAGGCCATCGCCCGCTTCCACGACTCCGCCTCGCCCGGCGGAAGCGTCGTCACCGTCATGGGCAAGGTGGTGGAATCGGCGGCGAGCGTGTTCGGCGGCGGGTTCTTCGCCGTGCTGTAT
>CAZCGB010000535.1:0-2735 GCA_964498045.1 uncultured Isosphaeraceae bacterium | reverse complement strand
ATACTCCACCTCGACCACCTTGTAGTTTTCGCCCGCAGCCAGGTCGAAGATGGTGAACGTGTATTTGTCGTCGCTGACGTGATTGGTGACGTACTTCACCATGCGGCCGCGCACGCCAAGCATGGGCTCATCCATCTCGCCGTACATCGTCAGCGTCTTGCCATCAGGGCTCATGACGCCGCGCATCTGAAGCATGTAGGTGTTCAAGCTGTCGGCCCAGCAGCCGACATACATGCGCTGGTACTTGTCGTAGCCGACGATTCCAACGCCCTCCATCGGCGTCATCTTCATTTCGCCGGTCTTCATGTCGGGAATTGGGTATGAATTGTGATCGGTCTGTTGGATGAAATGGCCATTGCAGATGCTCTCGATCTTTGAAGTTCCCTTGCATTCGGTCGGCGGCGCATCAGGACCCGCCATCCAAATTCTCGTGACCATGTCATAGTCGCCGACCGTCTTGAGCAGCTGCGCATGCTGCTCGCCTGGAGTGCTGGCGTCCATCCAGGCCTGCATCATCTTCTGCATCTCATCAGGAGCGGGATGCGCGGGTTGCTGCGGTGCCGCGCCGCCGCGATCCTGCATGATTGCCGCACCGCCGGCGATTGCCGCAGCAACGCCAAGGATGAATCCCATCGTGAATGATTGAAGCTTCATGTGCAGGTTCCTATCAGTTGCAAATGCGACAGATGACGACTGACAGCTCTCCGAACGATTCAGATCATGGCTATTCATGCGTTCATCATCTGACTTGACCAAGCATGCGTCGAGCCAGTTCAACCGCCTGGGCCACATACCCGCGGCCGAAGATGTTGACATGATTCAGCACATGATACAACTGGTACGCGGCGATTCTTCGCTGACTGTCGTTGGAATTGAGATCGACATTCAACGCGGCGCTCCAGGACTGGAAGCACACCTCCTCGAAACCGCCGAAGAGCCGCATCATGGCGATGTCCGCCAGCGCGTCACCCACGTACGGGGCCGGGTCAATCACGGCCATCGTTGTCCGCGGCGATGCGTCCGGCCCTTTCCTGATTGCCGCAATGATGTTGCCTGACCAGAGATCGCCGTGCAGAAGCGATGGCCGCGGTCTTCGCGGAAGCACCGCATCAACATGGTTTACGCACGAGTCGAACACCCTGGCTTCATAGGAGTCAATCAGGCCTCGCGTTCCCGCCAGTTGCATCTGGTGACCGAGACGATGCATCGCGTTGAACTCGACCCAGTCCTCGCACCAGCGATTTGGCTGCGGAGTCGAACCGATGTGGTTGTCAATAAAGAATCCGTAACCGCGTGCGAGTTGTTCCGTCAAGGGCGCGCTGTGCATCGCGGCAAGTTCGGCGCCGAAGCTGCTCCATGCGCGGCGATCCACGGGCTTCGCAGGCGGCTCAACGAATGTCAACAGCAGCACCGCATGGCCGTCATGCGCAGTCACCGCCAGCGGTGACGGCGTGATGACTGTCCGGGTTGCGGCGATGACGTCCAATCCGATCGCCTCTTCCTCAAACATCGGAAGCGCGTGCTGCGTGTTGCATTTGGCGACAAGCCTTGAACCGTCGTCCATTGTCAACAGGCGCACCCTGTGCGTGCATCCGCCGGCGAGGTCAAGCGTTTCCAGCAATCGCCCGGCGACGCCCGCAATGCGCATCGCATGTTCCACGGCGGCGCGCTCAGCGCCGATCATGTCACGCCCGCATCGCGCTCAAGGACATGTTGCAGTACGTGATCGCAGGCGGCGTCGATCAGGTTGAACACCGTGACGAAGCCCTCGCGACCGCCGTAGTATGGGTCAGGCACGTCTTCGCCTTGCGCGTTCGGATCAAACTGCAGGAGCAGCCGCACCTTCGATTGGTCCGCGCCCAGCGACCGCAGGTGGGCCTGATGCGTGTGATCCATGCAGATCAGCAGGTCGAAGTGCTTGAGATCGGCGCGCGTGACCTGACGTGCCGTGCCCGTGATGGGAACGCCATTGAGCTCCGCGATCTCGCGCACACGATGATCAGGCGCTTCGCCCGAATGCCAGTCGCCTACGCCGGCGGAATCGATCTGCAGTCGATCCTTCACGCCGCGCCGAACGGCCTTGTGCCGCAGCACGCATTCGGCCAGCGGGCTCCGGCAGATGTTGCCCGTGCACACCATGAGCACCTTTGTGGTTGTTGGCGGTGGCATCGTCGAAGCGGTTTAGGTCGTCAGCGTGGCTGTCTAGTGCGACGAAGCGGCCGTTCGACGCGTTGCGGTTGACACCGACGTTGGTTCAGGCGGTGATGCAAGCGATGCCGCCGCGACGGATGTACCTATGGAGGTCGCAACCGGATCAGGTGCGAGCAGCCGCTGCTGACGACGGGCCGCCTTCACCGCAACGACGCCCAGCATTCCGCCGAACACCAGCGCGGCGGCGTACATCGCGCGGACCCGCAGGTCCGTGAAAATCACCAGACCGGCCAATGTCACGCCCAGCGCCATGAACAACGCGCTGAGCGCGTACATGGAGAGCACCGCGCGACGCACCCCGCCCAGCACGCGCTTGAACTGATGATGCAGATGCTGATTGTCAGCCGCCGACATCGACACGCCGGCAAGCTTGCGGCGGATCATCGCCAGGGTGGTGTCGATAATGGGAATAGCGAAGACGATCAGTCCGGCGAAGACCAGATGTGTCTGGCCAAGCTCGCCAAGCATGAGGATCACGACCACGGTGAGGTAGCCCAGCAAAAGGCTGCCGCAATCGCCGAGAA
>CAZCGB010000534.1:0-2742 GCA_964498045.1 uncultured Isosphaeraceae bacterium | reverse complement strand
CACGCGCTTGCCGACCTGGATTTCCACGCTGCCGCCGATGAACGTGCCGCTGAGCAGGCCCGGCTTGGGGTTGTAGTCCGCGGTGTAGAGGCAGGCACACACCTGGCTCATCTTGCCAATAGTCGCGACATCGATGTACTCGCCGAGTTCAAGTTGCTCGAAATGGAACATCGTATGCGTGCGGCCGAACGTCTGCACCTCGTCGGCCCACACCGCGATGTTGTTCTCGCGGCAGATCTGCATAAGCGGCTCGAAGAACTCGCGAGGCGCGGCATTGAATCCGCCTTCACCCTGAACCAGTTCCATGATGAAGCACGCGATCTGGCCGGGATAGCGTGAGATCAGCTGCTTGAGCTGCCGCACGGCCCGCTCCGTTGATTCATTGCCAAGCTCGGGCTCGTAGAACGGGAGGTAATCCACGAGCGTCGTCAGCGGGATGCCCACGCGGCCGGCGGCGTTGTCGCCGATCTGCGACATCGTCACGCTGCGGCCCATGAAGCAGTCGTTGAATGCGACGACGCGCGAGCCGCCGGTCTTCTGATAGCACACCTTCAACGCGCTCTCGTTGGCCATGCAGCCCGAGTTGGTCAGGAAGCAGTGTTTGAGGCGACTTGTTCGGCCGGCCTCCTTCAACAGGATTTCGCTGATTTCAATGGAATCGAGATTGGCCTGCAGGTTGCCCTGCTGCACGGTGTCGCTCAGCGCGGCTCGCACGGCCGTAGCGATCATGTCCGGATCGCTGTGCCCGAACATGTGCACGCCGATGCCATTGATCATGTCCCACTTCACGCTGCCGTCAGCCAATTCCACCAGCGCGCCGTTGCCGATTCCCGAGCCGACGTAAGGATACAGCGGTGGCTTGCCGCGCACGACCGCACTGCGATCGAGGTACGACTTGTACGTTTCCACCAGTTCCGTGCGCGGCGGAAGCGCCCGGATGAGCGTCGATTGCGTTTCAACGACTTCGCGCACCAGCGCGTCGATGGCTTCATTCACGGCGGGAGAAGACGCCAGAGTCAGACCGGCGGAAAGTTCATGTGCGGATGTGGTGGTCATGGCGAACGCTGCGATTCCTTGCGTGCCCCGAGATGTCCCTGCGCATGTCGATGCATCGACCAAGCCGCGGCGACATGCCAACGCATCCCTGTGCATCGCGCAAAGGCGTCAATCGTAGGCTTGCGCGAACGGATCCGCCGCGCGTGTTATCGCCCCGCCGATTCGCGGCGCAAATGAGAACGTGAGCGATAACCTCTTCGATCAGTTCGCTGTGTACATGTACACTTCGCCGGCGTTCTGACCCGCGCTGTTGCTGTTGAGGTTGGCGCCAACAGTCACTTCGATCAGGAAGTCGCCCGTCACGTCACCAATGCCGGCGACGGACCAGCCGAAGCGTTCGCCCGGTTGCTGGCCGTCGAAGACCCGCAGGAAGAAACCGGAGCCGCCGGAGTAGACATATGCGCGACCGGCGTTGTCACCGGCGACGTCGCTGTTGGGCGCGCCGATGATGACATCGCCGGAACCCGATCCGTTGACGTCACCAATGCCTGCGAGGCTGTAGCCGAAGAGATCTCCCGCAGCGTCGCCGTTCACCGTCCATAGCGTCGCACCGTTGCGACCCGAGAGTAATTGCACGCGACCGGAGTTGGCCTTGCCAGCGGAATCAAAATATGGCGAGCCCACGGCGAGGTCGGACCAGTTGTCGTCGTTCGATCGACCAGTGCCACTCAAAGACCAGCCAAAGCGATCTCCGGCTCGCGCGCCTTTCTTGACGAACTTCAGAGTGCGCGTCTTGCCGTTATACACATACACCTTGCCGGAATCGGCG
Source organism: uncultured Isosphaeraceae bacterium (assembly GCA_964498045.1). Classification (GTDB taxonomy): domain Bacteria; phylum Planctomycetota; class Phycisphaerae; order Phycisphaerales; family SM1A02; genus DATKJG01. Next base: position 917 of record CAZCGB010000534.1, on the reverse strand, counting down.
CCAGATGCATCGCTGTACGGAGCAGCGATGGCGAACTCATCGAAGGAATCCGTGTCGGTCTTGCCGACTTTGCACACAGACTGGCCGAATCGGTCTCCCGCGCCTTCGCCGGCAAGTGAAGCCAATTTGGACCACGAGCCGCCCGCGAAGAGATACGCCTTGCCTGCGCTGCCGCCGCGCTCGTCGTTCAACGGCGCGCCCACGATGATGTCATCGCGACTGTCGTTATTGATTTTCAGCCCGCCGCCGACGGCGTAGCCGAACTGATCGCCCGCTCGCTCGCCGACCTTCTGCCCGAGCATCGAGCCATCGTGACCGGAGTAGATGTACACCTTTCCAGCGTTTGAGCCGCCCTCGTCATTCCATGGCGCACCGATGATGACGTCGTCATAGCCATCATCGTTCACATCACCGGCTGAAGCGACAGACCAGCCGAAACGATCGCCGGGGTTCTCGCCATTGAACGTGTAATAGACGACGAAGCGATTCTCGCTGGGAGAGAAGACTTCAAGATACGCGCGTCCCGAATTGTTGTTGCCGCTGAAGTCGTGGCCAAGGCCCAGGCCGCTGGGTTCCACTCGGAGTCGAGCATCGCGGCCTACGCCCACGAGGCCGTGAGCAATGGCGAGACCTCGATCGACACGCGCCTCCACGATTTTCACCCGCCGCAGTCCGCGGACTTCGTGCCGAGGGTGCAACCCTATGCGGGCTGCGCGACGTGTACGGACCGCGAGCCCCAGCAGTGGTTTGTCGACTATCTCCCGATCACCGGCAAGAACGAGGTCACATTGCTCGTCGACGGCAAGCACTACGGCGCCGAATTGAGCGCCGCGCTCGCCAAGGCGGAGTTTGAGGTTCTACTCACGGGACTGCATTTTCACCCGTACTGGCGGCTCACCCGAGATGGCAAGCGCGGC
>CAZCGB010000533.1:0-2744 GCA_964498045.1 uncultured Isosphaeraceae bacterium | reverse complement strand
AGTCACCAGCGAAATCGTCGGCGGAACGTCGGCGGGATTCCTCACCACGCTGCTGGGCGGCGAGAACAAGGACAAGACCGAGCAGATCGTCAGCAACGTGGTCGAATTCAGCGACTTCCTGAAGCGCGTGCCGAACGAATACGACCAGCGGCTTGTGCCGATCCTCACCGATGTCAAGGCCACGACAGGCGATGCCCGGGAGGTCGTGCATGAGTTCCGCACCACAAAATGGCCGGCATGGTCCGCCAGCGTGGATAACATCATGACCTGGGCGGCGACGTTGCCTGACAAGGTGAACTCCGCGCTGGACGAGGGCAAGGCCCTGTTCACCGATGCGCGAGGCGTCGTCGCCGAGAACCGCGAGCCTCTGAAGGACGCCGTCGCCAACGTGGATGACGTCACCAAGCGGATCAAGGGCGAAACCATCGACAAGGTGCATAAGCTGCTTGACAGCGGCCAAGATGGCCTTGATTCTGCTGTCGCGACGCTCAAGAACGTGCAAGTGGACTACGACGGTTGGTCGACCGAACTGGGCGAGACGCTTGGCAATGCGGCGATCGCGTCGCAGCAACTCAAACTCGCCACCATCGAGGTTCGTCGAAGCCCGTGGAAACTGCTGTATCGCCCCAGTGCCGAGGAATTGGAGCACGAACTGCTGTACGAGTCGGCCCGTTCTTTCGCCGTCGCTGCAGCGGATGTGAAGGCGGCGGCAGCGAGCGTGCAGCGGGCGCTGGATTCCAACGACGCCCAGACGCTGCGCGATGCTGAAGCGTTCAAGCGTCTGCAGCAGAGCCTGGTCGATTCTCTTGAACGATATGAAAAGGCGCAGCAGCAGATGCTGGATGTCATTATCGCCGACTCGCCGAAGCCGTGACGATCGTCACCCGGGCCGGCGCTCGACCTGATCGCTTCGCAGCGCGGCGATCAGGGCTTCGCTCTGGCCCGGCTTGGTGCCCGGGGGTCGTGATCTCTGATGTGAATGCGGACGAAGTGTCATGCCCACGATCATCGACATCACTTCGCTTGATGATCCGCGCGTGGATGTGTATCGCGACGTGCGCGATGCGGACCTCCGCGGCCGCGATGACCTGTTCATGGCCGAGTCGGAACTTGTCCTCCGGCGATTGATGGCGACGCCTTCGCGCCTGCATTCGATGCTGTTGAGCCGGGAGAAGTTTGCGAAGATGCGCGAAGCGGTGGGCGGCCTGCCTGATGCGGTCAGCGTCTTCGTCACTGACCTCGCCAACATTCACGACATCGCTGCGTTCCATGTGCATCGCGGATGCCTGGCCGCTGGATACAGGCTGCCCGCGGAGCGGCTCACGCTGGATGCGGCGTTGGGGAATGTCCGGACGAAGCCGCGATCGTGCCTGCTGCTGGCCGAGGGCCTGACCAATGTTGACAACATGGGCGCGCTGTTCCGCAACGCCGCGGCGTTCGGCGTCGACGGCATCGTGCTCGATTCCGCCTGCTGCGATCCCCTGTACCGCAAGGCCATCCGCGTCTCCATGGGCCACGCGCTGTCGATTCCGTATGCGGTCAGCGACGATTGGCTCGGCGACCTGCGACGCTTGAGATGCGAGTGGGGGATGGCGCTCGTGGCGGCGGAGAACACGCCTGTCGCGAAGCCGCTGTGGGAGATGTTGAAATCCAACCGAATGGCGATGGTGTTCGGTTCGGAAGGCCGCGGCCTCGCCGCCGCCACCTTGGAGAAGTGCGATGCGGTGTGCGCGATCCCGATGAGCGGCGATGTGCCGTCGCTCAACGTCGCCGTGGCGTCGGCGGTGTTCCTCTATGAGCGGATGCGAGCAGGGCAATGAGCAATGGTCACACCAGTTCCGCCACCGGCGCGATGTCGGCCTTGGCGTCGATGTTGAAGCGCTCGATGTTCGCGCCCAGGCCGTTGAGCGTCTCATCCATGCGCATGTAGCCGCGATCAAGGTGGTACACCCGGCTGACGATAGTCTCGCCCTCGGCGACCAGCCCCGCAAGCAGCAGGCATGCCGAGGCGCGGAGGTCGCTCGCCATCACCGGCGCGCCGACCAGTTGCTTGACGCCCTGCACAATGACCGTCGCGCCGGCGCGCTCCAGTTGCGCGCCCATTCGCGTCAGTTCCGCCACGTGCAGGAAGCGCTCAGGATAGATCTTCTCGGTGATGATGCTGTTGCCGTTCGCCAGGCACAGCAGCGTCATCATCTGCGCCTGGAGGTCTGTGGGGAAACCCGGATACGGCTGGGTGGTGAACATCACCGGCTTGAGATGCCGGTCACTGGTAACGCGCACGCGGCAACTGCGGGTGTCGGCGTTCGCATTCACCAGTTCGACATGCACGCCCATTCGGTTGAAGAGGTCGATGACCGCAAGCAGGTTGTCGTAGGGGAAGTTGTCGATGACCACGTCGCCGTTGGTGATCGCGCCGGCGATGGCGTAGGTGCCCGCGACGATGCGGTCGGGCATGACGGTGTGGTCTGCCCCGCCGAGCTGTTCCACGCCATCGATGGTGATGCGCGGCGTGCCCGCGCCCTGCACCCGCGCGCCCATCGCGTTGAGCAGGTTGCCCAGATCGGCGACTTCAGGTTCGCACGCGGCAGATTCGATGATCGTCCGGCCTTCGGCAAGCGTCGCGGCGCACATCACATTGGCGGTGCCCAGGACGGTCGAGCCGAACGAACCACCGAGGAAGATGGTCGCCCCGCGCAGACGGTCAGCGGTAGCGATGATGTCGCCGCCGCGCAGTTCGATCT
>CAZCGB010000532.1:0-2747 GCA_964498045.1 uncultured Isosphaeraceae bacterium | reverse complement strand
CGTTTCGAATCTGCGTGTTCCTGCTCGTGCTGGGGGGCGGCGCGATCGTCAACGTCGCGGTGGCATTGCGATTTGCTGACACCCCTTCCGAGATGCGGTATCAAGCGAGTTGGGAGGTCGAGTCCTTTCCCCTGTACGAACCGGATGATTCGTACCGCCCTACGCCAGGGGGATTTGTGGGAGGGAATCCCACGCGAATCCGACAACGCGGCCATCGGGAATGCACGTATTGGAGCAAGGGGCTCTGCCTAGTGCAGGTGCTTGAGCCTGACAGTCCGGAACGTCAAAGCAAATCCGAGGATGATTTGGTTTACTCACGATTCGAAGCAGGATGGCCGCTGCCGGCGCTGGGGACGCCGTGGGTTTCACGCTACCTCGTGCTCGACGAGGTCGTGGACGATCGCGGAATTCAATGGCGTTTAGTGAAACGCCTCCGGGTGCCCGTCTGGCCGGGCTTCGCGATCAATACGGTGTTCTACGCTGCGTTGCTGTGGATGTTGTTCGCCATGCCGTTCGAATTGAGGGCGCTACGAAGATGGCAGCGCATCAAGCGCGGCCTGTGCCCGAAGTGTGCGTATGACCCGCGCGGCAGTCGCGGCACGCCGCACGGCGGCGCGTGTCCTGAATGCGGCGGCCTTGCACCGTCGAGCACGCAAGGTACCGGTTAGAAGCCCTAAGCCATCGCCGACGCGCACCATCGCCATACGACCGACACGCACTTCGCGAAAGCGGCAGGCATCGGCGAGGCGAAGCAGAATGTGAAGCAGCAGCCGCGCACGGATGATCGCAAGACGTTGCACACCCCACTGCTGATGGACGATGAAACTGAATTGGCGGCTGTTTCCTGCGGTATTGACGCGGAAACGCCAGCAAAGAAAACGATCAGTGGGCCGTACTGGATTCGAACCAGTGACCTCTTCCGTGTCATGGAAGCGCGCTAGCCAACTGCGCCAACGGCCCGGCGTCTTGTCCCGGCGACAGTTGCCGGCAAAGCGGGCGAGAGTATAGCGGTACGAATGGCTTCGGCCAAGCGGAGGCTGCCGGCCATGCATGGCGTCGAAGCCGCCGCATGTCTGCTGCAGTCATGGCCCGGACAGTTCACGCGCCCGGCTGGCCCGCCAATTGCCACTGCTTGATCGCATCGACGGGGAACACCAGCATCAGCGTCCCCACGGTGAGGTTGTCGCGGATGACCAGCATCAACACGATTTCGATGACGATGAACGTCACCATCGCCGCGATGATGCCGAAGCGTTTCGCAAACAGGAATCCCAGCACGCATGCGGCGACATCGCCCAGGGAGTTGAGCACCGCGTCGCCGAGGTATTCCACTGACATCGTGTTGTCGCGGTAGCGATCGATGACGAACGAGGAATTCTCGAGGACTTCCCACGCGGATGCGAGCAGTACGCTGGCGAACAGGCGCCACGCGATGCTCCACTTCGGCCGCAGCAGGGCGAAGAGGGTGAAGAAGATCAGGCCATGCGAGAAGTGCGTGAGCGTGTACGCGTCGGCCAGATGGCGCGAACAGTGATTGGTCCACACGTTGCCGATCCACAACCGCGGCTCGCCGCATGCGCACCACCATCGCTGCCCTTCCAGGCGCAGCGCCATGATCGCAAGGCATACCGTGCACCCGATGGCGAACCACGGCGCAAATGAGTTCTTTGAAGGCGTGATCGGTTGCTCGCTCATGCGGAATCTCACGTCATCGGCAATGCCGGCCGACTCTCGTCACTCGGGAACGCTTCTCCCGCGTTCACGCACCGCGCTGCATCGCTTCCAGCTCCGCCCAGCGGTCGTACAACTGCTTCACGCGATGCTGGGCTTCGTGCAGATCGTGATAGGTCTCCGTCAGTCGCTGATGATCGCTGAGAACCTTTGGGTCGGCAGCCAATGCCTCCAGCCGCTGCACGTCGCCCTCTGCCTGCATGATCGCCGTCTCCATGCCGTCGAAATCGCGCTGATCCTTATATGAAAGTTTGACCTTCTTCGATGAAGTCACAGCGCTTGCGTTGTTCGTCGTCGATGTCGTCGCGGTGCGCGCTTCCATCGCTTTGATTTCGCGCGCCTTCGTCGATTCCGCCGCGGCAACGTCCGCCGCCTGCTTGGTCATTGCGTTGCGCCACTGCTCGATCGACGCGTAACTCGCTGCACCTCCGCGTCCATCCATCGCGATGAACTCGGTTGTGATCCGCTCCAGCATGAACCGATCGTGCGAGATCAGGACGATCGCGCCAGGAAACTCGATTAGCGCCTGCTCCAGCACCTCCAGCGTGGGAATGTCCAGATCATTCGTCGGCTCATCCAGCAGCAGCACATCCGCGGGCTGCAGCATCAGTTGTGCGAGGAACACGCGGGCGTGCTCGCCGCCGGAGAGATTGCCCACCGTCGATCGCAGTTGATCCTGGCTGAAGAGGAACTTCTTCGCCCAACTGCTGATGTGGATGGCTGAGCCGCGGTAATCGACGAAGTCGCCGACCGGGCACAGCGCCTCCTGCAGCGTCAGCGTCGCATCGAGTTCCTGCCTGCGCTGCGAGAACATCACCACTCTCAACTCGGCCCCCCCATCTGCGCGCTTGATCGTCCCCGCATCGGGCTGCAGTTCGCCCGCGATCAACTTCATCAGCGTCGTTTTGCCCGAGCCGTTGGGCCCGAGCAGGCCGATCGATTCGCCCGGGGAAAGCGTCAGATCAATTCCATCAATCAGCCGCTTGTTTCCCATCACTTTCGTCACGCCATGCAGC
>CAZCGB010000531.1:0-2750 GCA_964498045.1 uncultured Isosphaeraceae bacterium | reverse complement strand
GAGATGGGCGGCAAGAACGCGATCATCATCGATGCCGGCGCCGACCTCGACGAAGCCGTGCTCGGCGTGCGGCACTCCGCGTTCGGCTTCCAGGGCCAGAAATGCTCTGCGTGCAGCCGTGCGATCGTCGTCGAAAGCGCGCACGATCACTTCCTGCATCGTCTCGTCGAATCAACCAAGGCCCTGGTGGTGGGCGACCCGACCGAGTCTGGCACCGACGTCGGCCCCGTCATCGACATCGAAGCGGCGAACAAGATCCGCTCCTACATCGAAATCGGAAAGAACGAAGGAAAACTCGAAGTCGGGCTTGCCGCGTCGCCTCAACTCGAACAGCGCGTCGGCAAACCCTATGTCGGCCCGCACATCTTCAGCGGTATCCGTCCCGAGCATCGTCTCGCCAACGAGGAGATCTTCGGCCCAGTGCTGGCGGTGATCAAAGTGAAGGGCTTCGATGAGGCGCTCGAAGTCGCCAACTCCACCGCGTACAAACTCACCGGCGGCGTGTTCAGCCGCAAGCCTTCGCATCTCGATCGCGCCCGGCGGGAATATCGCGTAGGCAACCTGTATCTGAATCGCGGCATCACCGGCGCGCTGGTCGGCAGGCAGCCCTTCGGCGGATTCGGCATGAGCGGCGTGGGATCAAAAGCCGGCGGAAAAGACTATCTGCTGCAATTCGTTGAGCCGCGCGCGGTGTGCGAGAACACGATGCGCCGCGGTTTCGCGCCAGGGCTGGACGGCGTTTGATTCATTTGATGAGACCTGTCCACATGGCGATCCAGAACGCCAGGCCGCAGGAAGCCAGTGTGCCGATGACCGTGACCGAGATCGCGATCATCCACGCTTGCGTCATTCGCAAGTGCAAGCGAGCACAACTCCACCAATAGGCCAGCACCACCAGCGGGCTGAGAACCATGAGAACCGGCAACAGCAGGCCCACCGTTGAAGCCAGCAGGGCCGCACTCGATTGAATCAATGTCGCTCCGGCCGTCGCGGGCATTGCTGAGAGCACCGCCATCATGTGGCGAATCAGAATGGCCAGAATGACAACTCCAACATGGCTGAACGCGTACGCCATGGCGCGGCCCAGGTGAGGCCATCGCACTTTCGCCATTCTTCGCGAAGCCGGCAGCGTGGCGAACGCCGTCGCTGTGAACACCGGCAGCATGACGAGTCCAACAAGCGGCCAATACCGTGTCAGCCGCATCAGATGACTGCGCGGCGCCAAGTATGGAAATGGCTTGGTCGGGCCGGCGGGGCGCGTCATGAACGAAATCTGCACAGGAAGAAATGGGTTCCTGACTCGTGCCGCGACGGCAGGCCTGGCTGTTCCCGAGAACGTGCCGATCGACGTCGGCGACCACGGCAGAAACACCGCCTGCATGAACACGGGCCAAGGGCCAGTCGATGGCTTGCCAACACGAGACATGCTCATGCTTCGCCAGGCTGCAACCGCAATTGTGCCATTGATGGCCACTAAAACCAGAAGCACAGTCGCCAGCCATGCGGACACGAATCCGAATTGCCGCAACCAATTCGGTCGGTGCGTCATCCTCAGCGGTCGCCAGAGCGACGTCGGCCACCACGATCGAAGTGAGGTGCGAATGAACTGCCCGGGCCAGAGGAGCGTTCCCCTCCGTGCTTCGACGCACCACGGGGGCAGTACACGCTGCGGGTTGAACACCTCGCTCCATTCGAATTCCAAGCCGCACTCAGTGCAGATTCCACCAAATGGGCATGTCTCGGTCCAGCGATTGGTCTCGCCGCGCTGGTCGTACCCGCAGCGAGGACAGCGGATGGCGTTCGTCGCGCGCGCGATTCCGGCGTCGGTCTGCGTCACGAACTGCAGTGTATCACGCGCGACGTCTCGGCCGCGAATCAACGGATCGCGCCGCGCGTCGCCGGGTGAAATGACGGAAAGCCTGCGGCCAACGAGTTAGTGCGAGATTTCCGGAAAACTCGAATAATTGCGGCGATCGGAACAGCCGCCGCGCGAAGCATCGCCTGGCGGCCGCATGCTTCGCGTCCCTCGAATGAATTCATCGCTTCATCGCCGCTTCGTAGAATTTCACCAAGTCAGCCTTCAACTTCACCGCCGATGGCTGGTGGATGTACATCATGTGCCCGCTCTCGAAGAGCGAGAACGTGATGTTGCCGCGCAGCGAATCATCAAGTCCAAGATGATCCATCGTGTACTTTGACGCGAAATACGGCGTGGCGAAGTCGTAGTAGCCGCCGGCGACGAATACCTTGAGCGCCTGGTTCTCGCTCATCGCGCCACGCAAAGTCTCGGCGACGTTGACGTATCGATTCGAATACTGCTTGAAGCTCCACGGCCGCACGCGACCGGTGAGGATCTCGTAGTTCAAGTCGTTCGCGTAACTCAGGTCGCGCCGCACGTAGTCGTTGAATGCCGCGGTGTACGGCCCCTGGATCGCCGCGTAACTTGGGTCGTACTCGGTCGACTCTCCCGCCGCGTCATAATCGATGCCAAGAAAGCGGCCGTCCAGACGTCCGACCGTGCGGCGCTTCTCGCGCAGCAGTTCCTTCTGGAATCGGCCGAGGTCGATGCGCAGGTTGCATTCCTCCAAGAACTCCGCGGAAAGTCCGGTGAAGCGTGACAACTTCCGCGCCACCGTCCGCCGTTCATCAGCCGTGAGCGTGTCGCCCTTCGCCAGCGCGAGCAGGTAATCGTTCAGCGCGTACTGTTCGACTTCCTTGATCAGTTTCGGCAGGTCGGCCTGATACTCATC
>CAZCGB010000530.1:0-2763 GCA_964498045.1 uncultured Isosphaeraceae bacterium | reverse complement strand
CCTCGGCAAGCGCATGCACCATTTTCCCTCGCAACTCTCCGGCGGCGAGCAGCAGCGCGTCGCCATCGCGCGGGCCCTCGCCAAGCGGCCGGACGTGCTGCTCTGCGACGAACCCACCGGCGCGCTGGATGTGCACACCGGCATCGCGGTGCTGGAGGCCATCGAGCGCGTCAACAGCGAACTGGGCACGGCCACGGCGGTCATCACGCACAACGCCGTTATCGCCGGAATGGCCGACCGGGTGATCTCGGTTTCCGACGGCCGCATCGTCGGCGTGAAGAAGAACGAGCGCAAAGTGCCGGCGAGCGGACTGGCATGGTGATCTGAACGAGTGCTCCTCTCCCCGCTCCATCGCAAACTGACGCGCGACGTCTGGCAGATGAAAGGCCAGGCCCTGGCGATCTCATTGGTGATCTCCAGCGGCATCGCCACGTTCGTGATGGCGGTGAGCATGCTGCGCTCGCTCCAGCACACCATGGACGTGTACTACGAGCGATACCACTTCTCGCAGGTCTTCGCGCAGGTGAAGCGTGCGCCGAATCACGTCCGGGAGCAGATCGCCTCGATCCCCGGCGTCGCCGAGGTGCAAACGCGCGTCATCGTCGCGGTGAACCTCACCGTTGAAGGCCTGGCCGAGCCGGGCGTGGGGCGCATCATCTCCGTACCCGAGGACGGCCAGCCGCAGTTGAATCAGTTGTATCTGCGCGAAGGCCGGTACATCCAGCCGAACCGTCCCGGCGAGGCGCTGGTGAGCGAAGCGTTCGCGAAGGTGCATGACCTGCATCCCGGCGGCACGGTGAAGGCCGTGATCAACGGCCGGCTCGACACACTGCGCATCGTCGGCATCGCGCTTTCGCCCGAATACGTCTATCAGATCCGTCCCGGCGACGTGCTGCCCGACGACAAGCGCTTCGGGGTGTTCTGGATGGGCGAGAAGGAACTCGCGCCGGCATTCGATATGGACGGCGCGTTCAACGACGTCACCGTCACGCTCACGCCCATGGCCAACGAAAGCGAGGTCATCGAACGCCTGGACCGCACCCTCGACCGCTACGGCGGACTCGGCGCGTACGCGCGCAAGGACCAGCCTTCCCATCAGTTCGTCCTCAATGAACTGCGCAACCTGCGAGGCATGGCCCTGATTGCGCCGACCATCTTCCTGCTCGTCGCGGCGTTCCTTCTGAACGTCGTGCTTACGCGCCTCATCAACACGCAGCGGTCGCAGATCGCCACGCTCAAGGCCTTCGGATACACCAACTTCGAGGTCGGCGTCCACTACATGCAACTGGTGTTGATCATCGTCGTCATCGGCGTGGTCATCGGGTCGCTCTTGGGCACATGGATGGGCAGGAACATGACGCAGATGTACGCGCGGTTCTTTCACTTTCCGGTGTTCCTGTACTCGATGGACCGGCAGGTGGTGATGATGGGCGCGGGAATCAGTTTCCTGGCGGGCATCGCAGGCACGCTGGGATCGGTGCGGCGGGCCGCGCGGCCGCCGCCCGCGCAGGCGATGCGCCCCGAACCTCCCGCCGACTTCAGGCCCACGCTGGTCGAGCGATTGGGGCTGCAGCGGCTTTTCTCACCCACCGCGCGCATGATCCTGCGCGAACTCGAACGTCGGCCGTTCAAGGCGCTGACGTCCGTGATCGGCATCGCGATGGCGGTGGCGGTGCTGGTCGCCGGGGCGTTCATGAAGGATTCGATCACGTGGGTCCTCGATCTTCAGTTCAACCGCGCGCAGATGCAGCACGCGACGGTCACGCTGACCGAGCCCACCGAAGCACGGGCCGCCACCGAGATCGCCAACATGCCTGGCGTTGAGCGTGTCGAGCCCTTCCGCTCGGTCCCCGTGCGCCTGCGCCACGGCGCGGCGAGCCGGCGCATCGGCGTCACCGCCCTGCCGGAAGACACCGGCCTCTTCCGACTGATGGACCTGCACGAGGAGCACATCCGCATCGACTCCGAAGGACTGTTCATGTCGGCGAAACTCGGCGAGGTGCTGGGCGTGAACGTGGGCGACGACGTCACCATGGAGGTACTCACAGAGGATCGGCCGACGCTCACCGTCCAAGTCGCGCGGCTGATCGACGACTTCTCAGGCATGTCGGCGTACATGCGCCTGGACGTGCTGCACCGTCTGCTGCGCGAGCAGGACAAGATCAGCGGCGCGTACCTCGCCGTGGACGAATCGCGCATCGGCGAGGTGTATAAGCGGCTCAAGGAGTCGCCGGGCGTGTCCGGCGTCGCCATGAAGAGCGCGACCGTGGAGAGCTTCAACGACATCGTCGGCCAGAACCTCATGCGCATCCGCCTCTTCAACATCCTCTTTGCTATCGTGATCGCCTTCGGCGTGGTGTACAACAGCGCGCGCATCTCGCTCGCCGAGCGCAGCCGCGAACTCGCCACGCTGCGCGTGATCGGATTCCGGCGATCGGAAGTGTCCGCGATCCTGCTGGGCGAACTGGGCGTGCTCACGCTGCTGGCGATCCCGCTGGGCCTGGCCTTGGGATATGTGTTCTCCTACGTCGTCATCATCGCGATGGACACCGAACTCTTCCGCATCCCCCTGGTGGTGAACCGCGCGACGTACGGCTTCGCCGCCCTGGTGGTGATCCTCGCCGCGACAGTTTCCGGCCTGCTTGTGCGAAGGCAGATCGACCACCTCAACCTCACGGCAGTGCTGAAGGCGGCCGAATGAAATTCTCCGCCGAGCACGGCGGCGACGCGTATAACAAGGATGGACGCCTCGCGTCGGCGCTG
>CAZCGB010000529.1:0-2765 GCA_964498045.1 uncultured Isosphaeraceae bacterium | reverse complement strand
CTGGCGACGAACGCCGCGTCCGTCAGCGTCGCGTTGCCTGAGGGATTGCAGCCGCTGACGTGATAGTCGCTGAACGCCGCGGCCTGGTTGACGAAGATCTGGCCGGTGAGATTCACACTCAACGGCACACCCGCATCAATAGCTGCATCCTCGATCACTTCGATGGTCTTGGCATTCGTCGAGTACGCCGACCATGTGATCGCGCCGTGCTCAAACGCGCACTTCTTCGCAAGTTCGACGCTCTGTTGAGTGCCGTCGGTGGCGATGACGTACGCGATCGGGCCGAACTGCTCGCGCATATAGAGGTTCGTGTCCTTCGCATCGACCTTGAGAATGAGCGGGCCGCGCACGCGGGCCTGGGGGAAGACTTCGTTCACAACGGTTTCCGATGCGCGCAAGACCTCGCCGCCTTCCTTGGCAGCCGCGTCGATGCGCTTCGCGGTGTTCTCATTCTGAATCGCACCGAGGACCTCCGCTGCGCGCTTCGCGTCGCTCAGGAACCAGTTCACCGCGCCGACGATGCCCTTGGCGACATCATCGAACGACTTCTTCTCACCACCCACCATCACGCCATCGCGTGGCAAGAAAATATTCTGCGTCGTCGTGCACATCTGGCCGCTGTACAGGCACAGCGTGAACGCAAGGTTGCCGGTGACGGCCTTCAGATCGTCGATGGAATCAATGATGCACGAGTTCACGCCCGCTTTTTCGGTGAACACCACCGCATCGCGCTGGGCGTTCTCCTCGATCCACTCGCCGAAGTTGGATGAACCGGTGTAGTCGATGATCTTCGTCTCCGGCCGTGCGATCAGTTCCTTCGTGATCGGCGACGAAATCGAATCCGCCGCCAGCGTGATCACGTTCGGATCGAACCCCGCTTCCTTCAACACCTCGCGCGCGATTTCGACGGTGATTGCCAATGGAAGGATCGCTCCGCCATGCGGCTTGACCACCACCGCGTTGCCCGTCGCGAGGCTCGCGAAGATGGATGGATAGGAGTTCCACGTCGGAAAAGTGGAACAGCCGATGACGACCGACACGCCACGCGGCGCGATGGAATACGTCTTGTTCAGCGAGACGACATCGGTCTTGCTCACCTGCTTCTGCCACAGTGCAGTTCGCGGCACGCGGCGCATCTCCTCCCACGCGTACGCCACCGCCTCCAACCCGCGATCCTGCGCATGCGGCCCTCCCGCCTGGAACGCCATCATGAACCCCTGGCCAGTCGTGTGCATCACCGCGTTGGCGATTTCGAAACTGCGCTTGTTCAGGCGATGCAGAATCTCCATGCACACGCCGATGCGATCCTCAACCGCGGCACGCCCCCACTTCCGCATCGCCAGCGTTGCGGCCTTCATCGTGGCGTCGATGTTGGGCTTGGGATAGGTCACGCCGAGGGCGAAACCGAAGGGCGATTGCTCGCCGCCGACTGTGCCACTTGCGCCGGGAACATCAATCGCGAACGGTTTGTTCAAACGATTCCTGAACGCCGCTTCGCCGTCGTCCTTGGCGGTTTCGCCGTAGATCTTGCCGCTGGGCACTTCGGGGTACGCACTCCAATAGGTGCGCGCCGCAATGGCGTGAACGGCTTTCTCCAACAGCGGACGATGACGCTCGAAGAGTTCGTGTGACATGATGCGCACATCGTAGCCGCCCAAGGCCCCGGCATGGCTACGCCCGGGCTTTGAGCGACCTCTCGCGCCACGCCAGCAGCGCGGGCAGGATGATGATGGATGAGATCATGCACGCCGCGGAGCCGATCGCCATGATCAGGCCGAGGCTGTACAGCCCGCGATGATGCGCGATGACCAGCGCGCCGAAGCCGATGATCGTGGTCAGCGCGGTCAGGATCACCGCGCGGCGAGTGTGGCCGAGATGAAGCCTGTCGAATCGATCGTCCCCTTCGTGATACCGATGCAGTATGTGCACCGCGCTGTCGACGCCCAGGCCGATCAGCATCGGCACCGCAAAGAAATTCGCAAGGTTGAAACTCAGGCCCAGCAGACCCATCGCCTCAACCGTCCACACCAATCCCACGATCAGCGGCGTCAACGCCAGCAGCACATCGCGCGATGAGCGAAAATCCATCGCGAGCAGCGCGATGATCGCCAAAAGCGCGAGGATCGACATGACGATGAACGCGCGCAGCATCTCGCCCAGCGATTCGATGTGCGTGATCGGCACGCCGGTCACATTCGCATCGACCGCACGCAAATCAGCGACGAACGCCTGCATCGGCTCTAGTTCCCAGACGTTCTGCCGGGGATGCAGCATGACCAGCAGCCGGCCGTTTTTCGCGATGAACTGATCGCGCACCGCGCCGGGCAAGGCCTCACGCAGCGGCAGGGCGTCGCCGTCAATCATCAGATTCAGCGAATGCGAGATCGCCGCCAACGTCGCATCCAGAGTCTGCCTCTTCTCGCTGTCGTTGATGTCCGCAGATTGCAACTCGCGCACCAGCGCGTTCAACATCCTCGCCTCGTCCGGCGCGCGCAGGCCCGCCGCCTGGGCGAGCAGTTTCAGTTTGGCGATTGATTGCGCGAGCGACGCGGAAAGGTCCGTTGTGGCGTTTCCCAGGGCAAGCCCGGGGCTGTCTGATTGCGAGTCGTGCAATGACTTCCGCCGGGCATCGCGTAGCGGCGAGTCGGGTTGGATGACGTCAAACACGCTGCGCACGCGGCCGATCGTCGGCCGCGATTTCGCCTTGGTGATGAACTCCAGCGCCTGCGCCTGGTCGCGCGCCACGGCCGCCCCCCACCAGCTCT
>CAZCGB010000528.1:0-2779 GCA_964498045.1 uncultured Isosphaeraceae bacterium | reverse complement strand
CGATGGCGCGCGACCACTGCTCGGGGTCGTCGGTCAATGCCGCAAGCCCTGCATGCACGTTCATCGCGAGAACGATCGACGAGGGGCTGTCGTGCTCGATCGCCGCCTGATCGGCGAGTTCCTCGGCGCGCATCATCAGCCCCAGCGGAGCGCCGTTGCTCTGCACGTCGCCCGGCCGCGCGATCAGTTCCGTGGCGAGGAGCAATTGCTCGACCGCGGCGTTGATCGGCTGATTGTTGATCGGCCAGAGGTCGTACGCTTCGACAAGCCTCTCGGCGGCGAGCGGACGCTGCCGCAGCACCAATTTGACGTTCGCCGGCTCGGCCCGCACAGCATCAAGCATGCGGGCCGCGTCTAGCATCGTCCGCTCCTGCGCAAGCGCGGGCAGCGCGGCCGCGTACAACGTCCAACCCGCGAATCCCAGCAGGATCAACGACGCAGACGTCGCGCAGAGGTTGTTCACAATCACCGATCGCGCCGGACGGGTGAAACCGATCAGGCCAGTCATCGCCATCATCCACACGACGGTTCCGCCCTGGAAGTAGGTCATTTCGATCTGGCCATGCACCAGGAGCACGACGACAGCGGCAGCGGCAATTCCGCGCTGCATTCCATCGCTGAGAATGGAAAGGATGCCCGCGACAATCGACGCCAGCGCGATGTATGCGAGGACGCTGAGCCCGCGCAGAAACACGTCTGCGGCATCAAGCGCAAAACGTTCAATGGCCATCGCCGGCAGCAGCGCGAGCAACGAAGCACCGATCGCAAAGCCCAGCGTCGTCCGCATGAGACGAGAATCATCGGCCGGCTTTTCCGGCTGCGGATTCGATGGTCCGCCGGAACGGGCCATCATCGCGATGACGAGCGCAACCCACGCGCCGCCGAGCATTCCCAGCGTCGCCACCCAGTCGGTGAACATCGCATGCGCGCTTTGCACTTCTTCAGGATTGCGCGGCACGCGATGCAGCATGTACTTCAATTGAAAGCTGCTTGGCCCTGATCCCAGCAACGGGCTCTCATTCACGATGCCCAAAGCGGCTTGGAGATAGTGCCAGCGGAACAACAGGCTTTTTTCGCCGAGGAACCCTTCGGGCAACAGCGCGCCGCGCACGATGACGCCGAGGGTCGCGCCGGCGACCATGATCAATGCGAGGCTGGGCAGCCAGCGCGGTACAGCGCCAGATGTTGGCGATGTACCGGAGCGCATCGCGGCTGAACGCGATCCGGGTGCCAGCAGCAGCAGGCAGAGCGTGATCGCGCCGGCGACCATCGCCAGCGCGGCCCCCATCGAGGTCGTGAACTTCATCGCGACCGCACACAGCAACGCGAGCGCGGCCATCAGAAACCACATGCCGCTTTGCAGTACACCCGCGCGGTACGCCTTGAACGCGACCATCGCCATGCCGGCGAAAAACACGGTTGCCGCAGCCATGATCGAGCCGTACAGATTCGTCGACGGGAACCAGCCCGTCGGCTCGCGATGCATGAGGCGCCGCTCGTAGATTCGGGCCGCAGGCGAATCGGGGTCCCAGCCGCGCGCCTGCAGGAACGCCGCTTTCGACTTCTGAAACAGCTCCACCGTGGCATCATGCTCCCAGGTCATCTGCACCGCGCCGCGGATCAGCAACGGCGCGATCACAGCGACAAGTCCGGCGACGATCACGATGCGCATGTTCCGCTCGCGCGCCAGATGCGCGATGGCCACGCACGCCATCGCCGCGGCGAACCAGGTGCCGCCGCGCCACGCGTTGCCCGCATCGTGCAGTCCGTGATACGCGATGATCGGCAGCGGCAGCATCCCGAGGATGAGCAAGAGCGGATCGAGCCCGCGTCCGCTGCGCCATTCGCCAAGGAACGCGATGCAACACGCGACGAGCAGGCAGACGTCAAGCAGAAGGCTGCCGCCCATCCCCAGTGCCGCGATCGGCGAGCTGTCGACGGCTGGATCGGTGTCGAAGACAAGCTGCGGCGTGAACACGACGCAGCAGCGCATCACGGCAATCGAGACGATGCCCAGCGTGCCCAGCCATCGCAGCCGGTCGCCGGTCATGTTCGGCCTCTGCCGCGTTTGAGTTCCGCGGCATGTCGCGAGGCGTGTTCAAGCATCCAGATGATCATGAGCATGAGGATGGTCTGCACGCCGACAAGGATCGCCTGCCAGGCCTGTAATGATCCCAGCGCGATGCCGCCGATGCCTGTGACGGCGGTCGCGCCCCAGATGACCAGTACTGCGCCGCGCTTGCTCAGGCCGCGCTGCACGAGTCGATGTGAGAAGTGCTGTTGGTCGCCGACGAACGGGCTCTTGCCCTGCAGGATGCGGATGGTCGTGACGGTCAGGAAGTCATACAGCGGAATCGCCAGGACGATGACGGGCATGAACACGCCGTACCAGCCGCCGCCAAGGGCGTAGCTTGGATCGTGCGGGCTGTAGTACGTGGTGCGCGCGGTGAGGATCGCCAGCACGAAGCCGACCACCAGCGACCCGCCGTCACCCATGAAGATCCTGGCGTTCGGCGCGGGGAAGTTGAAGACCAGGAATCCGATGAGCGATCCGATGAGCAGCGCCAGCGAGCCCGCGATGAACCACTGCGCGTTGAGGATGGTGGCGATCATGAACAGCGTCGCGGCGATCGCGCTGACGCCCGCCGCGAGCCCGTCCATGTTGTCAAGAAAGTTGATGGCGTTGGTGATCGCGACGATCCACAGCATCGTGACCAGCACGCTCGGCCAGGGCGCCAGCGGCAGCGAGTGGTCAAGCAGCGTGAGCAGGCGCACGTCG
>CAZCGB010000527.1:0-2785 GCA_964498045.1 uncultured Isosphaeraceae bacterium | reverse complement strand
GCCAGCAACTCCGCCGGGGTGACCTCGTTCTTCAACCTGGCGTGTCCGAGGCGAACGCCGGGGATTTGGACAGCTCGCCTCGTGCGATCAATCATAATGAACGGGGATTGTGGGGAGGGGGGCGGGAGGTGGAGAGTGGGAGGGCGGAATGCCCGCGCGCTGCGTCGGGTCTCGACTTGACGCGTCGCCTGCCTCGCCTCGGCCTTCAGGAGCACAGCATGCACATCATCCGCAACTTCGCACGCACATTCCCGCGCACCGCGCTTGTCGGCAGTCTGGTTCTGAGCATGGGAGTGATGTCGAGCGTGCTGCTCGCCGCCTCTCCATCTCAGCAGGCACCGCCAAGTTCCTCTCCTGCTACCCCCGCCTCGACCGAGGCGCAGGAGATCACCATCGAACTTCCGCCGCCCACGAATCTCACCGAGGCGCTGCTGGCGGAGATCGAAACGCTGCAGATCGAGCTCGGGCAGTCGCGCATCGAGCTGGCGCAGGCCCGGCTGGACATGCAGGCCGCCACGCGCGAACTCGATGAGCTGCGCCAGTTCGTCGTCGATCACGACCGTTTCGGCGACGACTTCAAGGCCTACAAGGCCGTGAAGGAGACCGCCGAACGCGACGCCCGCGCCCAGGAAGCGGAAAAGGCCAAGGCGGCGAAGGCGGCTGACAAGGCCGAGCGCGACGCACGGCGTGCCGCCAACCGTTCGGTCGCCGCCCAGCGCAACGCCGAGAGCGAGCGGTTGTCGCGCTACAAGCGACTGGGCTTCACGCCGCTGGGCCTCGACGTCTTCGGCGGCAAGATGGCCTTCTTCTACAACACCAAGTCCTCGGGCGGCACCGGCGCGATGGTCAATTACGACTCGCTCATCGGCAACTACCTGCAGCCGGGCATCCCCTCGCAGAACGAGATCGACTACTCGCAGATGACCATCTCCGGCAGCGTGCTCAACGCCTCCGACGTCGTCCGCAACATCGGCGTGGCGATCACGTTCTTCGATGAGAACGGCAACCAGGTCGGCCACGAAACTGTGCAGATCGAGAACGCCCGGCCCGATGTGCCGTACCCCTTCACCAGCAAGATCCAGATGGCCCTCAATCGCGCGTTCGCTTCGTCGAGCACGTATGTGCTGTACGCGGATGCGACGGAGTGACGCCGGGACTGGAGCCTTCGATTCAACGACCGGCCGCGTTGCGTACACTTCGGCCGTGCCGTATTCGTTTGATTCATCTCGTCGTCGCCGCTGGTTCATGCCGGCGGTCGTGCTGGTGGTGGGAGGCGCGATCGCGTACTGGTCTTCGCAGCGCGAGACGCGGCGCATGAGCAGCGTGCAGGCGCAGGTGCAGGCGATCTGCCGCAAGGTCGGCGAAGGCCGCGACGTCACCGGCCTGCTCAACAAAGGGAATCCCACCGTGGAGGCGATCACGCTCAAGCGGCTGCAGCGCGAGATCAATTCGCCCGAGGCCGGCGACGCGGTGACCGTGCGCGTCACGCCCGGCGAGCTTTCCGGCGCGGGGCAGAGCATGACGCCGGCGTCGCACACCGCCATGCTCATCCTGGGCGATGTCGAGCGCCTCGCGCTGCGCGTGCAGTGCGATGACCCTGACCAGCCGATCATCGTGATCGGATACGTCGAGCCAGGCCCGCACTGAACTCGGCGTCGCGCAAGCCGCTTGTCGACGGCTTTTTCCGTATGCTCCGCGCATGCTTGTCTGGCTCAACGGCAAATTCGTCGATCGCGATGCGGCGCAGGTCTCCATCTTCGACGCCGGTTTTCAGCATGCCGTCGGCCTGTTCGAAACCATGCTCGCGCGCAACGGCTCGGTCTTCCGGGCCGAACAGCACATGCGGCGGCTGGCCGCCTCGGCCCGCGACCTGCTGCTGAGTGAGCGGTTGCGCATCGAGCCGCTGATCGACGCCGTCAACCTCGCCGTGCAGCGCAACAACCTCAGCGATGCCCGCGTGCGCCTCACCGTGACCGGCGGCAACCTGAACATGCTGCAAAGCGAAGGCAAGCCGCAGGTCGATCCGACGATCGTCATCGTCGCCCAGCCGCCGACGGCGTATCCCGAGCACTTCTTCGAGCGTGGCGTGATCGCCACCATCGCAGACAGCCGCATGAATCCGCTGGACGGCATGGCCGGCCACAAGACGCTGAACTACTGGCCGCGCATCCGCGCGTTGCAGGACGCCGCGGCGAAGCGCGCGGGCGAGGCGATCTGGTTCAGCGTGAGCAACCACCTCGCTTGCGGCTGCGTAAGCAATCTCTTTCTGGTGAAGGACGGCACAATGTTCACGCCGTACGCGCGCGGCGAGGAGGAGCACGGCTCGCTCGCCGCGCCGGTGCTGCCGGGCGTGACGCGGGCGGCGATCCGCGAACTCGCGGAGTCGATGGACATTGACTGCACATTGAAGATGCTGGACATCCACGAACTGCTCGCCGCCGACGAGGTGTTCCTCACCAACAGCAGCTGGGGCGTGCTGCCGGTGGTGGGGGTGGAGCGCGAGAAGATTCATGAAGGGGAAGTTGGGCCGGTCACTCGGAAGCTGCGAGATGCGTGGGTGCGGATGGTGCACGAGGAGACGCTGGCTGCGGGACTGTGACAAGGAGTCACGCTGGGTCAATCGAGCGCGGATGATGCGGCGGAATGTCATGCGCTGGTGAGCATCGCAAGGCGGGACAGGAGGGGGGAAGGACCGAAGATGCCTACCACCGTTCGAGTTTCATAGGAAATTTGACTTCAGGCGGTGCCGATCAATGCACACGGCTGTCCGGGTTTCAGAGAACCG
>CAZCGB010000526.1:0-2788 GCA_964498045.1 uncultured Isosphaeraceae bacterium | reverse complement strand
CCTCGAGCAAGAGTCTGTAGGCCTCTTCCTGCCGACCCTGAGCGCCAAGCACGCTGGCCAATGCGCGCAGGCTCCATGGGTCGCCAGCCTTGCCATGCGCGGCGGCAAGCTTGTGGCGGATCGCAAGTCCTTCTCGCATGAATGTCTCCGCTTCAACAAGGCGGTTTTGAGACGCCCGAAGCATGCCAAAGTCAAACAAGGTCCACGCTTCAGCGTCGTGGCCTTTCGCGACTTCCCGGACGAGCTCGAGCGCTTCGGTCAAGGCGCGCTCCGCCTCCTCGTACCGCCCCGCCTTGGTGCATGCGGCACCCAGTTTCGAGAGCGTGCGCGAGAGCAGGTGCTTGTCGCCGAAGGCTCGTTGAATGCGCAGCGCCTCATTAAACACCTCCAGCGCCTCATCAAACTCACCCCGCAAAACGAGGCAGTTGGCGACACCGTCAACCATGGCAAATGAGGCCTGCCAGGTGTCAGCGCCGTAGTACCGACGCGCTCGCTCCAGCGCTTGGCGATACTGGGTCTCGGCATCGGCGATCCTTCCTTGCTCAACATAGAGATTGCCCAGGTACTTGAACGCGGTGATCGTGGCTGGATGGTCGTCACCATGGACCTTTCGACAGAGTTCAAGCGCTCGCACGCGAAGAGGTTCGGCTTCCGCGAAATTGCCCCGGGCCGAGAGCACCCAGGACAACTTCTCCATCGATTCGATGGTGTCCTCGTCTTCCTCTCCAAACGCCTGCGAGCGTCGCTCCAGGATCAGCCGCGCCATCGTCTCGGCCTCGGCGTAGCGTCCCTGCTTGTGCAGTGCGATGCCCACTTCATACATGGCCTGAAGGGTCTCACGATGCGTAGGCCCGAGCACGCGCTCGAAAGCCGCCGCGGCCAAGGCGTACTCACGCTCGGCGCTGTACTCGTCCTGGAGCGTGCAGCGGTAGGTGTCTCCCAGTTTCATGCGCACGACCGCCTCGATCTCCGGGTCGTCTCGGAGCTGTCCGGAGTCGAGGCGCCTGCTGGCGTCGTCGATGATCGGCCGCACCTTTACGTCATTTCCCGGCGACTGGCTCACGTACAGCGAGCTGAGCATGCTCGACAGGAATTCACTGATGCGATTGGCGCGGGAGGCGTTGAGCGAGGCCTCTTTCGCGCTGGCTTCGGCGGCGGCTCTGTGAAGTGACTCGGACTTTCGCGCCATCTCCGCCCGAATCAGTCCCGCGCCAACGCCAACAAGACTCACCAGGAGCGCGCACGCGATCACAGCGGCGAGCACGGCCGGGGCCCGGTTGCGCCGCAGGAACTTCCGCAGGCGGTAGCCGTTCGATGGCGGTGCGGCGGTGACCGGTTCCCCATGCAGATGTCGTTGAATGTCCATCGCCAGCGCGCTTGCCGTTTCGTACCGGCGGCGTCGGTCCTTCTCCAGCGACTTCATCACGATCCAGTCGAGTTCGCCTTCGACTATGGCCCGGAGTTTCCTTGGCTCGGTGCAACGATGGGCGGCGGTGGAGGCGAGCGCGTTTCCGAGCGCCGAGATGCGGGTACTGGGCCTGGGCGGCTCCATGTCGCGGATGATGCGCTGAATCTCGCCGAACGCCGCTGCGCGAAGCTGATTGGAGTCGAACGGCGTCGTCCCGGTCAACAGTTCGTAGAGCAGCACGCCGAGCGAGTAGATGTCGGATCGGGTGTCAATGTCCAGCCCGCTCATCTCCGCCTGTTCCGGGCTCATGTACGCGGGCGTGCCCACCAACTGGCGATGCTCGGTGAAAAGCGTCTTCTGCGTCAACTCGCTGTTGGTCGCCTTGGCGATTCCGAAGTCGATGACCTTCGGCACCGGTATGCCGTCATGCATCGTGACCAGGATGTTCGAAGGCTTGATGTCACGATGGATGATTCCCTTCTGATGCGCGTGTTGTATCGCATTGCAGACGCTGGTGAACAGAGACAGCCGCGCCCTGGTGTCCAGCGTGTTCGCATCGCAATATTCAACGATCGGCACGCCGTTGATGTACTCCATGACGAAGTACGGCCTTCCCGATTCGGTGCTGCCTGCGTCAAGCACCTTGGCGATATTGGGATGATCCATCATCGCTAGCGCCTGGCGCTCAGCCTCAAAGCGAGCGATCACCTGTGTGGTGTCCATCCCCAGTTTGATGATCTTGAGCGCGACCCGCCGTCTGACCGGCTCGCGCTGTTTCGCCATCCAGACGATCCCGAATCCGCCTTCGCCGATCGGCTGGAGGAGTTGGTAACGGCCAATGACCTGGCCTGCCTGCTCGCGAGGCGCCGGTTCCACCGACGGGGTGGCGTTCCAAAGCGTGGCACCCGACCCACGAGTCGGTGAAGCCATGAAGCCGACCGCGTTCGCATCCACCTGCAGAAGCGCCTCGACTTCCGATCGGAGCGCCGCATCGCCATGACATGCGTTGAACAACGCCGCTTCCTGCTCCGTCGCCGGCAGGTCCGCGACCTCCATGAACACCTGCCGGACCCGTTGTCTGTCGTCAGACATCGCGTACCTCCCAAGGGCGACGATCCATCAACTGCCGTGGCGCGGCGCTCCGATCGCATGAAGGTACCAGCATCGGGGTGTCCTGCAGAAGGGTTGCCTAATCGCACGATCCCCATCCGCCAATCACGGCGAGGAGGTCGGCGACGTTCACCGAGCCGTCGGCGTTCACGTCGGGCGGGCACGGGGCGAGCGGATTCGGACACTTGCCCCATCCGCTGATGACACTGAGCAGGTCCGCGACGTTTACTTCCGCGTTCACGTCGATATCGGCGGTGCAGCCATAAATCG
>CAZCGB010000525.1:0-2796 GCA_964498045.1 uncultured Isosphaeraceae bacterium | reverse complement strand
GCACGAAGCCGCCCACCAGCCGCACCGCCACCGTCACGAGGAAATCGACCCAAGGATTCATCGCTCGCCGCCTCCTGTTGAAGCCCATCCATCTCGCAGGCGAGAACCAATCTACCGTGCCGCAATCAGGAACGAAACCCCTTTTCCGCGAATCTGGGGTGGCGAACCTTGATGCGGAGAGACGTTCAAAGCCGTTCGTTTTCTCTGAGGCCGGCAGAACGCGAAGGGCGCAAAGAGAACGCAAAGCACGCAAAGAAGAGACGGGACTGTGTTTCCGGCACTTTCTTTGGGTGCTTTGCATTCTCGCGCATCAATCCAAGTCACGAGCTCGCCGAGACGCAGGTCAGTCATTGTCGAACGGCATGAAGGGGATGTCGTCCACGCCCCACTGCCGCAGCGCGAGGATGATCTTGCCGCGATGATGCACTTCGTGCTGCGTGAGGTAGCTCACGCGGTTGCGTCCGGTGAAGCGGTACACCTTGCCCTGCCTGCTGGGCGTGAAGACCCTGTCCATCATCGCGCCGCCGTCGTTCTTGAAGTATGCAAGCAGCCTTTTCCGCGATGCGCTGAGGGCCTTGCTGATCGCGGGCTTGGACGGCTCGTACGAGCCGGGCATCGCGCCGCCGTCCTGCATGCAGCGCGTCATCCAGCCATCGACGGTCGCGGCGATGTGGTGGAACAGTTCGCCGATGGAGACGTCCTCGCCGTCGGCCTTGCGCGCGAGCGATTTCGCCGGGACGATCTTGAGCAGCGCGATGGTCTTGGCGCGGGCGCGATCGAAGGCGTCGAGGATCTCGCGGTCGCCGGGGGTGATCACGCGCTTGGGGGAAGGTATGGAGGCGGCCGCCGGCGCGGCCTTGGATTTCATCTGCATGGGCGCATCGTATCGCGCGAAGCGGATTCACCGCTACACTTCCCGCCCCATGAGCCGCAAGAGCCATCGACACTCCGAATCCGCAGCGCGAAGTGGCAAGGCTGCTTCAAAGGCCCGCGCCACGAAACGCGCGAAGCGCGGCTGGCTCACCGCCGCCACCGCCGACAAGCACGACCTGTACGAGCGCAGTGTGCAGGAGCCCACCGCCGAGTGCGACTTCATCCACCAGGCGTGGCGCGAGCAGCGCGGCCGCAGGCGCAGGCCGGCCTCCGTCCGCGAGGATTTCTGCGGCACGGCGGCGGTGTGCGGCGCGTGGGTCAAACGCAACCCCGCCAACACCGCGGTGGGCGTTGATCTTGACCAGGCGGTGCTCAACTGGGGCCGCAACGCCATCGCCAAGCGCATCAGTCCGACGCAGATGCAGCGCATGCGGCTGGTGAAGGCCGACGTGCGCAGCGGCGCGGCGAAGGACATCGACGTCGTGCTGGCGATGAACTTCAGCCACTTCATCTTCCAGACGCGCGCGGAGCTTCGCCGCTATTACCAATCCGTGCATCGCTCATTGAAGCGCGACGGCCTGTTCATCCTCGACGCCTACGGCGGAAGCGAATCGTTCGAGGAGATGCAGGAGGAGCGCGATCTCGACGGCTTCACCTATGTCTGGGACCAATTTCATTACAACCCCATCACCAGTCATGTGATCAACCACATCCACTTCAAGTTCCCCGACGGAACGAAGATGGAGAAGCCTTTCACCTACGACTGGCGGCTGTGGACGCTGCCGGAACTGCAGGAGATCCTGCTGGAGGCCGGCTTCAAGCGCGTGGCGGTGTATTGGGAAGGCACCGATGAACGCACGGGCGAAGGCAACGGCCATTGGACCCAGACGCGTCTGGGCGAAGCATGCCAGGGCTGGATCGCGTATCTCGTCGCGGTGAAGTGAGCTCGACGATCTCGGGTGCCACGGCCAGCGGCGATGACGTTGATCACGCGTCCGCGCCGACCGGGTCCTTCTTCCACTTCTTCGCGTAGCCGTTGCGGTCATCGGCGCGCTTGGGCGCGCCGGCGCTGACGAGGCGCACGCGCTGGTCCGAACCCGCGACGTCCGCAAGGTTCCGCAGCAGCGTTGCGTCGGCCACGGCCCGCAGGCGGCCGCACTTGAGCGTGTAGCGCCGGCCGTCGGCGTGCATGTTGACGAACACATCCGCGGCCTTCCAGCCGTTCACCGCGCCGCTTGTGACTGATGCGTTGGCCTGCTGCAGGTATCCTGCAAGCATCTGCATGCGGCTTTCCATCGGCCCGGCGGCGGGGTCCTCCATCAGATCAACTTCAATGCGGCCGGTCAGCACGCGCGGCGCGTCGATCGCCGCAAGGACGTTGTCAGCGATGAGCTGCGGCTCGCCGCGCTGTTTGTCCACGCGACCGATGACCAGCACGATGGCGTCGCCCTGCACCTGCGCGCCGCATTTGGCGAAGACGCTGGAGAACACCACGCCGTCGATCTGCCCTGTGCGGTCCTGCAGCGTGATCATGGCCATCTTCTCGCCCGCGGATTTGCCTTGTTTCACGAACGTCGGCCGCACGCTCGACAGCACGCCGCCGATGATGACGGTCGTGTCGTGATTGAGGTTGGCGACCGATGCAGTCGTCGCGGTGCAGAAGGTCCTGAGGGTGCGTTCGTGCTGATCGAGCGGATGGCCGGAGACGTGGAAGCCGAGCACTTCCTTCTCGAACGCCAGCATCGTGCGCTCATCCAGCCAGGGCACGCTGGGCAGTTTGCGCTCGACGGTCGCGGCGATGGGCGAAGCCTCGGCGGCGGCGGCGGCGAAGAAGTTCATCTGCCCGGCGCGGGCGTCCTCGGCGGCGGTCTGACCCGCGGCGATGGCCTCGTCGAGCGCGACCAGCATCGCCGCCCGGTTCTT
>CAZCGB010000524.1:0-2796 GCA_964498045.1 uncultured Isosphaeraceae bacterium | reverse complement strand
AAGGGTCGCCGGCCATCACCTCCAGCGCGGTGCGGCCGAAGGCGCCGCCGGTGCGGGCCAATTCCTCGGGAATGCCGCGCAAGGCGAACGCCACGCGCACATTGCTGCGAAGGAGTTGTTCGATCAACACCCGCCGCTGCGCGGTGATTCTCGGCAGATTCGCAAGCGTGGTCTGCATATCCCATGCGGGGACGATCGCCATGCCGCAGCCTGCGGCCGCCGCCATTCTCGCTTCTTGTGTGTCCTCGCCCTCGGAAGCGGGCTGCAGCGCGAAGCCGAAGGGTGAGGGCGCATCGACGTTCCTGGTGTTGGACGCCTGCACCACGAAATCGACCCAGCGTCGGCGGCTGACGTGGTCGTTGCTTGTCACATCGAGTACCGCGCGATACCAGCCGCAGAGGTTCATCCGCACCGCGACAATGCTGGGCTCGCGGCCGCGCGGCGCGGGAAACGCCTGGTCATGCACGATCTCACCGTCAAGATCGACGATGCGCAATCGCGTCACCAGCGCCTTTGACGCCGGCTCGTTGACCTGCACGGCGAACTTCGCCAAATCGCCGGGCGCGATGATCGTGCCCGAAGGCGACATGTCGAGCACGACCCGAGGCAGATGCGAGACAGAGACGTCATCGAACCACGCCTGGCCGCGCACGTCCTGCATGCGAGGATCGGGATCCAGCAGCTCGGCTCCCGCGCTGCGCGCAGGCTGCACCAGCTGCAATTCGAAGACGAGGTCCGCGGCGTCGGCAAAGTTGCCGTGCATCTCCAGCGAAAGCGTGTCCCAGCGATCGTCAGCTGCGGCGGGACGACTCTCCGCGCGGCTTTCCTCAATGATGCGCCCGGACGCGTCGCACAGCCATGCCGCCAGGCGCGCTTGCGCCCGGTGCAGGCCCGACGTGCGGACGCGGCAGGCGACGATGTAGTCGGCGAACGGCAGGACCGGAATCACCGATGCGCCGATGCGGGCCGACATTGATCCGCCGGCAAGGGTGAACTCCAGCGCGCCGGAGTTCAGCTGCGCATTCGCGTCCGCGACGAATCCCCTGCCGCTGACGACATGCATCTCGCCAAACGGGGGAAACCCCTGGCTGGGCGCGATGTAGCGGAAGAAGTTCGGCGGCAGCGTGTTGGGGCCCGTCTGCAGATCATCGAAATCAAATCGCCGAACGATCGGGCGCAGCGTCGACAGCACGTCGCCGCGGTCAACGCCTGCGGCGAGCGGCTCAAAGTGGTCTTCGACGAAGAACGGCGGCTGCTGCGCACGGCAGATTCCGGCGCCGGGAATCAGCGTGGCCGCGGCGACAAGCAGTCGGAATACGAAGCCACCGAAGCGCGTCATCGGCTTTGTTATCGGCCGATTGGCCCAAACGCTCGATGTTTGCCGATGTGCGAATGGTTCCCGCATCGCGCGATCGGTCTTTGCATTGCTGCGCAAAACCTGCGCGATCCCGCGTAATTCCGCAGACGTAGCATTCTCGCCGAACTTCACGAGACATCCTCATGAACTCGCTCATCCGCATCCTTGTGCTTTCGATCGTCCTGGTGTCGCTGGTGCTGCTTGGCTACTGGCGGATCACATCGGATGAGCGCGCCAAGGCGCTGGCCGAGATGCGCGACCTCAATCAGCAGTTGGAGAACACCCTGGCCGAGCGCGAACGCATGATTGAACGGCTCAGCCGCTCGCGCCGCGTCGCGCATGTGCAGGTGACCGACCAGCGCACGGCCGCCGACGGATCAATTGACGCCACCAGCGTCGAGTTCATCGAGCTCGATGACAACGGCTCTGAAATCGCCCGGCAATCCATCACGGTTCCCGGCGATGTGCTCTTCGTCGATGCGTGGACCGTCAAGTTCGATCCCAAGCTCGTGGCCGAAGGCGACCCGCTGCGCGGCCGCTCGCTGGTGCTGCTGCGGCGCATCTATTCCGACCGCCTTGCCGCGCAGGACGGCGTGACGCTGGATGTGCCCGGCGCGATTCCCCCCGGCTACGCAGCAAGCGATCTGGGGCAATTCGAAAAGCGCGTGTGGGCGAGTTTCTGGGAGCTCGCACGCGATCCCGATGCGGCGGCGAAGCTCGGTGTCAACGTCGCCCAGGGCGAAGCGGTGTACAAGCCCGTTCGCACCGGCGAGACCTATGAGCTGATCGTCGACGCCGTCGGCGGCATGAGCCTCAAGCCGCTGATCGCCACGGCAATGACGCGCATTCCTGATTGACGCCCTTGCGCCTGTTGCTCGCGGGCATGTCAAAGCTGAACGAGCGGAGCACCTGCCGTTGAGTTTCACCCGTCACCCAGACGCAAACTTCACGCCGTGGGGCGTCACTTTTCGGGTTCTGGCGCAGGCTTGGCGGACGCGGGCGTCGCCGCGGCGGGCTTGGTCGAAGGCTGCGTGGCGGCGGGCCTGTGCGGCGCGAGGCCGCTGGGCTCGACGGTGAACTCGTATTCGGCAAAGGGCCCGATGAACAGGGGATTGTCGAACACGCCGCGCGACTCGCGCTCGGTGTTGATCCGAATGTTCGGCACCACCGTCCCCTTCATCACCAGCACGTCCAATTCATTGCGGGCCTCCAGCTCCGCCAGACGGCCAGCCATGGAGCGCGACAGTGCGACATCGAATTCATCGCCCAGCCGCGCGCCCGTCACGGGATCGACCGCGATGAACGTGGCCATGCGCTCGCGGCTGGCGTCGATCATGCTCGCGGGCTGCACGCGCACGTACCACTCGACGGGCATGCGGTATTCACGCTCGGTCGCCGGCTCCCAGGTAGCCAGCGCCCGCATGTAGGCGATGCGATCG
>CAZCGB010000523.1:0-2799 GCA_964498045.1 uncultured Isosphaeraceae bacterium | reverse complement strand
GCCTGCAGTCATGCTCTTGAGCTGGCTGGCGTAGGTCATCACTTCTGAAAGCGGCGCCTCCGCCACCACCACGGCCTGATCGCCGGGCAGCATGTCTGTGCCGAGGATGCGCCCGCGCTTGCCTGAGAGATCGCTGGAGATGTCGCCGATGTAATTCGCGGGAACACTGATCTCCATTTTCACAAAAGGCTCCAGCAGCACCGGGCGGGCCTTCTGAATCGCGTCGATGAACGCGCGGCGGCCGGCGGTGATGAACGCGACCTCCTTGCTGTCGACCGGGTGGTACTTGCCGTCGGTCACGCAGACCTTGATGTTGTGCAGCGGATACCCCGCGATCGCGCCTTCCACCATCACGCGGCGAACGCCCTTCTCAATCGCAGGCAGGTACTGCTTGGGCACGCTGCCGCCAAAGGTGTCGTCGACGAACAGCAGGCCGCCGTCAACACCTTCTTCGCCGCCATTGAGCGGCTCAACGCGCAGATACACCTCGCCGAACTGGCCCGCGCCGCCGGTCTGCTTCTTGTGGCGATGGTGACCGTCAGCCTTGGAGGTGATGGTCTCCTTGTACGCTACCTTCGGCGGGCGAGTGGCGACCTCGATGCCGTAGCGATCCTTCAGCATCCGGAGTTTCACGCGCAGGTGCATTTCACCCAAGCCGCGAAGGACGGTTTCGCCGGTGGCCTTCGGCCGCTCGAGTTCCAGCGTCGGATCTTCCGTGAGCATCTTGTGCAACGCTTCGGACAGTTTCGATTCGCTGCCCTTGGTCGTCACCTCGATGGCGAGGCCGAACATGGGCTTGGGCATGGGCAGTGGCTTGAGGTGCAAGTCGTCGGCGATGTCGCCCATGTGCAGCACGGCGTTGTAGTGAATCTCGTCGATTTTGGCGACGGCGCCGATGTCGCCCGCGATGATCTGGTCGATCTCCTTGTGATCCTTGCCCTGCAATTTGAACACGTGCGCGATGCGCGTGGGCTTCTTCTGATCATTGACGCGCGGGCTGATGTCGTGCCCGACGTGTCCCTGATGCACCTTGAAGAACGCCAGCTTGCCCACGTACGGATCGCTCGACACCTTGAACACATGCGCCACCAGCGGCCGCTTGGAATCGTCGGTGCATGCGTAGTTCACCTTCTGGCCGTCCTTGGTGTACTCAAAAGGCCGCGGATTGCCTTCCAGGGGCGACGGGCAGAGATGGGCGAAGATGTCCATCAGTTCCTTGATGCCGATGTCGTTCCGCGCGCTGACGAAGCACACGGGAATCAGATGGCCTTCGCGCAGCGCCTTCTCGAACGGCTCGTGCAACTGCTGCGGCGTGACCTCGCCCTTCTCCAGATAGATCGCCATCAGGTCCTCGTCGACCTCCACCACCTGATCGACGATCGCCGTGTGGTACTCCTTCACGTCGCCAAGGTCGCTTGCGCCGGTCGTCTCTTGAAAGCAGTCAACGACCTTCTTGCCCTTGTCGGCAGGCAGGTTCACCGGCCGGCAGATCGAGCCGAACGTCTCCTGAATGTTCATGAGCAGGTCGGCGAGGTCGCCGCCGTGATCGATCTTGTTCACGATGATCAGGCGTGGGAGGTTGCGTTCTGCCGCGACTTTCATCACGCGACGGGTGGTGGTTTCAATTCCCGCTGCGGCGTCAATCACCACGGCAACGGTCTCGACTGCGGGAAAGACGCTGATGGTCTTGCCCAGAAAGTCTGACGCGCCCGGCGTATCGATGAGGTTGATGTGCGTGCCGTCGTAGTCGAGGTGCACGACCTTGCTGTCGAGCGTGTGCTTGAATTCCTTTTCCAGCGGGTCGTAATCGCAATGCGTCGAGCCGTCTTCCACCTTGCCCACGCGGCCGATCTCTCCGCCCTTGAACAGCAGATGCTCGACAAGCGTGGTCTTTCCCGAGTGGGCTCCCCCCGTGAGGGCAATGTTGCGGATTTCAGCGGTGCTGTACTTGGGCATGGCGGGTGTCTCTCAACGGGAGCGCCGCAAGCCGCGGCGATCGCCGTTTGGCTGAAAGGGTTCAGATTGGTTGGGCGTCGTGCAAAGCCTTCGCATGATACCGTGGGCGCGAAGCTGGCGGAACGGGGGAAAACGACGGGGTTGCGACGGGATTGAGCGGGCAGGCCGATGGCGAATCGGGCTCCGCTACACTCGTTGCGTCGATCATGCCGGCGCCGCGCTTCAACATCGTGCTGCTCAATCCCGAAATCCCCAACAACACCGGGGCGATCGGCCGCACCTGCGCCGCGACGGCGTGCCGATTGCACATCGTCCATCCCATCAGCTTCGACATGGATGAGAAAGCCCTTCGTCGGGCCGGGCTCGACTACTGGCATCTGGTCGATTGCGTGGAGCACGAGAACTGGGAAGCATTCGTGCAAAACGAGAATCCACCGCCCGGCCGATTGTGGCTCTACACCACAAAATCGCGCCGTCCGCATTGGGATGCTGAATTCCGCGAGAGAGATTACCTGCTCTTCGGCCGTGAGACGCGTGGTGTGAACGAAGCCGTGCAGGATTGGGTGAGCGCCACACACGGCGATGACCACCGCATCACGCTGCCGATGATCGACGATCCTGCCGCACGGAGCCTCAATCTCGCCAACGCGGTGTGCGCTGCCGTGTATGAGGGGTTAAGGCAGACCTCAATGCCATAACGGGAACTTCGTGCACAGCGCCTTCACATCCTCGCGAACCGCGGCATTCACCTGCGCATCGCCCTTGCCGTCCATCACGCGGTCCAGCAAGTTGGCGACCTCGCGCATCTCGGCTTCCTTCATGCCGCGCGTGGTGAGCGCCGGT
>CAZCGB010000522.1:0-2810 GCA_964498045.1 uncultured Isosphaeraceae bacterium | reverse complement strand
CAAGCATGCCGCCGTTCGATGACTGCCGTGGGTTGCGTTATCGTTCATCTAACCACCATGCCCATCGCCTACAAGATCTCCTGGCTGGTCGTCTGCACGGCTCTGCTGGCGGCGGCATCGCTGGCGTTGATCGGCTACTCCACCGCGCGCAAGCAATACCTCGCCGGCATCGATCGGCAATTGACGGCGGCCGCCGCCGCGCTGCCGCGCGTCATCACCGCGGGCTACCTCGATCGCGCACTCGGCCACGGGCAATTGCCCAACGATGAATACGTGGCGATGGTAAAGTCGCTGAGCGAGCTCGCGGATCAGTCCGGCGTGTATTACGTGTATGCCTTTACTCAGCGCGATGGCAAGATCGTTCATCTCGCCACCAGCGCGAGTCCGGCCGAGCGAGCCGCTAGCGACTGGTCGGCGTATCTCGATGAATACGAGCAGCCGCCGACAAGCCTGCTGGAGACCTTCGCCGACGGCCAGACACGCTTCAGCGAGTACGCCGATGAGTTCGGTAACTTTCGTTCCATCTTCGTACGGCACGACAGCGACCGAGCCGCGGGCGAAACCTACGTCATCGGCGTCGATGTGGCGCTCGGCCAGATTCACAGCGATCTTGCGGCCCTGGTCCTGCGCTATCTTGGGGTCGGCGGACTCGTCGCGCTTGTCGCCGGAGCGGTGGGGGTGATCCTCGCGCGGCGCATCGCCCGGCCGCTGCTGGATTTGTCGCACGAAGTGGAGGCATGGTCCGCTCGCGGCTTCGCGCAGGATGATGACATCCGCGCGCACATTCAGTCGTTGGCGCAAGCGCATCGCGATGAGACAGGCGAACTTGCCCGGCGATTCGTCGATGTGCAGGACCGTCTGCAGAACTACTTGCGCGATCTCACGGCAACCACCGCGGCCAAACAGAAGATCGAGAACCAGCTGGAAGTCGCCAAGTCGATCCAGGAAGGCCTGCTGCCCGCCGAAGCGCCGGAGATCGAGAACTTCCAGGTGCAGGGCTGGAGCCAGCCCGCCGACCAGACCGGCGGCGACTACTTCGACTGGATCGAACTGCCCAACGGCCGCGTGATGTTCACCATCGGCGACGTCACCGGCCACGGTATCGGCCCCGCGCTGGTCACCGCCGCGTCGCGCGCGTACGCCCGCGCCACCGCCAACGCGCATGATGCGCTCAACGCCACCGTCGCCCGACTCAACGACCTTCTGCACGGCGACCTCAAGGGCGATCGCTTCGTCACGCTGGTCGCCTGTCTGCTCGATCCGGCGAACCGGCACATGAAACTTGTCGCCGCAGGCCACGGCCCGGTGATGTTCTTCTCTCGCAGACGCGACGAGGTGCAGGTCACCATCGACACCCACGGCCTGCCGCTGGGCGTCGTCGAAGACTCCGAATACGAGCACGCCATGGACCTGCACTTCGAGCCCGGCGACGCGCTGGTGCTGGTGTCCGACGGCTTCTTCGAGTGGATGAACGCCGAGGGCAAGACGTTCGGCACCGAACGCCTCGCCGAGTCGATTCTCGCGAGCTGCAGGACGGACCCGGAGCGGGTCATCGAGCGGCTCCGCAGCGATGTCGCAGCGTTCAACGGCGGCACCAGCCAGGCCGATGACACCACCGCGCTGGTGATCCGCTGCGTCGGCTGAATGCTCTTGAACATCTGCGTGTTTGCGGGACCGCTTTATCGCATGCGTGATGATTCATCATTCGACATGCGTGAATCTCACACAGTGTCATTTGAAACAAATGCAGAAGTGAGGCTCTTGAGCATCTCGCCCGAGTTCTGCGATGCCCGCATCGGCCGCGCCTGACAGGTCGTACTGACCTGTACGCGTGGGCGGTTGATGATTTCAAACTGATTTGAGAGTGACCGGAAGGAGACACGACATGTTCGATCGTCGATCAACTCGACTCGAAATCGTGATGGCATTGACGCTGTTCATGCTCGCGTTGTCGTCAAGCGGCAGCGCGGTTGCGCAACCGGCGACCGGGCCCTTGCGCGTGCATCCCACAAATCCCCGGTATTTCGCCGATGGCCAAGGCCGGGCTGTGTATCTCACCGGCTCGCATACCTGGTCAAACCTTCAGGATTTGTGGACGACGTCCTTCTTCGCATTTGATTTCAATGCCTATCTGGACATGCTCGTCGCCAATCATCACAACTTCATTCGATTGTGGCGCATTGAGAATCCGGCTGCACGATATCAAACCGGGCAGCCGCTTGAGTATTCTTCGCCGCATCCGTGGAGACGGACCGGCCCGGGAACAGCTGGCGATGGCGGTCTCAAGTTCAATTTCAATCAATTCGAGCAGTCGTATTTTGATCGCCTGCGAGCTCGCTGCATTGCCGCAGGCAACCGCGGCATCTATGTCAGCGTCATGCTGTTCGAGGGACATGGATTGACCAATCCCGTCGATGCGTGGTACTCGCACCCTATGCGCACTGCGAACAACACGACCTCGATCAACGGCGATCCGGGCAACAACGGCGAGGGAGAGGAAACGCACACCCTGGCGATTCCCGCCATCACCGCCATTCAGGAAGCCTACGTGCGCAAGGTCGTTGACACGCTCAACGACCTCGACAACATTTTTTACGAGATCGCCAACGAGAGCCACACCGGCTCGATCGACTGGCAGACGCACATGATCGAGTTCCTGAGAAACTACCAGGCCGGCAAGCCTCAGCAGCATCTGATCTGGTTCAGCACCACGTTTCCCAGCACCACCGGCAACAGCGAGTTGTGGACATCCAGCGCGGAAGTGATTTCGCCGGGCACCGCCGCAAGCAATGTCGCGTATCGCGACAACC
>CAZCGB010000521.1:0-2815 GCA_964498045.1 uncultured Isosphaeraceae bacterium | reverse complement strand
CGCCAAGGCCGGGCAGTTATGGGTGCTGGTCGGACACCCGCGCGCCTGCCCCGGCGGAACGCGCCCATTGCGGAACAGCGTGTCCATCTGCCACGCGGGCGAAGTCGTCGCGACATACGACAAGCGTCTGCTTCCGGGCTATGACGTCTTTGATGAGGATCGGTACTTTGAGCCCGGCGAGAAATCGCTGGTCATCGACATCGCCGGCGTGCGTTGCGGCGTGGTGATCTGCGAGGATCTGTGGCGTGCGACGGACGTCACCGCCGATCGCCGCTATCCGATCGAGCCGGTCGCTGAGGTTGTCAAAAAGCAGGCCGAATTGATCTTCAGCCTGAATGCCAGCCCGTTCGTGCTGGGAAAATGGCAGAAGCACCTGCGCCAATTGAGCGAGATTGCCACGGAGCACCGACTGCCCATCGTCGCCGTCAATCAGGTTGGCGCTAACGACGATCTGGTCTTCGATGGCCGATCGGTCGCCATCGCGCCAAGCGGGGATGTCGAATGCGTCTGCCAGGGCTTCACGAGCGACATCCGCACGATTGATGTCCTGACGCCAAAGTCGTCGAGTTCGGACAACAGAGCCAGCGCGTCCAAAGCCGTGGAGCATTGGTCGTCCTCTCCTCGCGAATTGTTTCACGCAATCACGCTGGGCATTCGTGACTACTGCCGCAAGACCAGTCACCGAGCATTGCTGCTTGGACTCTCCGGGGGGATCGACTCCGCACTTGTCGCCGCGCTCGCCGCCTGCGCGATCGGCCCCGAACACGTACATGGAATCATGATGCCTTCCTGCTATTCATCGCAGGGATCGATTGAAGATGCAGCGGAACTGGCCAAGCGACTGCGACTCGGTTCATTGCATGAGATGCCCATTTCGCGATTGCACGAGGACATGCGGCATCTTCTCAAGCGCACGCTCGGCATGCACGCGGCGGATCTCACCGATGAGAACGTGCAGGCCCGCATGCGGGGATTGATCCTCATGGCCATGGCCAACGACGTCGGAGGACTCGTGCTGGCCACCAGCAACAAGAGCGAGATGGCCGTGGGTTACAGCACGCTGTATGGCGACATGTGCGGCGCGCTCGCGCCGCTGGCCGACCTCACCAAGACGCGCGTGTACGAACTTGCCCGCTGGATCAACTGTCACTTCCAAGAATGCGGCTACACCTCGGCGCCCATTCCGCAAAACTCGATTGACAAGCCGCCTTCGGCCGAATTGCGCCCAAACCAAACCGACCAGGACTCCCTTCCGCCATATGACCTGCTCGATCAGATCATTGAACGGCGAATCGAACTCGACCAAAGCGAAACGACGATTGTCGCCGAGTCAGGGATTGACGCTGAGGTTGTCGGCAAATGCATGGGCATGATCGACCGCGCCCAGTTCAAACGCGATCAGGCTCCTGTAGTCCTGAAAGTCACCGGGCGCGCCTTTGGACGGGGAAGGCCAATGCCAATCGTGATGCGTGAACGGACGGTCCTTGATCCGCCAAGCGGCGCCACGGGGGACAACCTGTCAGATGCGATGTCGCGGCTGGCGATGAACGCCGGGACGATACAGAATCCCAAGCTGGCGACGAACAGGTCCGCCTCAAACAGCAAGAGCACGCCGAAACGCGACACGGCCGACGCGGATCTCTGATCATCGAACTCGCGTTCTCATCTGCCACACCAAGTTCGAGTATCCGACTTTCTTCCGCGTCCACCCATTATGCCGATCCGCCGCCTTCCGCCGCTGCTTGTGAATCAAATCGCCGCAGGCGAGGTGATCGAGCGGCCGGCCAGCGTGGTGAAGGAAGTTGTGGAGAACGCGATTGACGCAGGCGCGACGCGCATCGACATCGTCATCGAACAGGGTGGCCGCGAACTCATCCGCGTGAGCGACAACGGTTCCGGCATTGCATTCGATGAGCTTCAACTGGCGATCGCGCCCCACGCGACGAGCAAGATCGCCGCGGCCGAGGACCTGGATGCCATCGCGACGATGGGATTCCGCGGCGAAGCCCTAGCATCCATCGCATCGGTGAGTCGACTTTCAATCCTCTCACGATCCGCCACGCAGCCCAGCGGCGGGATGATTGAAGTCGAAGGCGACAGCGCGCAGCCGCCGCGGCCGGCCGCAGCGTCCATCGGCACGACAGTCACGGTGCGCAACCTGTTCTTCAACACACCCGCCCGTCGGAAGTTTCTGAAGACAGAGCAAACGGAGTCGACTCGCGTGCAGGATGTGGTGGAGGCCATCGCCCTGGCGCATCCCGCCATCGCCTTCACGCTGCACGCGGATGGGCGATTGAAATTGGATCTGCCTGCGGAGCAATCTCCTCGCGATCGCGTGCTGGCGGTGCTGGGCAGTGAACTGGAGGCAGAACTCCTGGAAGTGCGAAGCGACGCGCGAGACCTCTCGATCTGGGGGCTCGCCGGCAAACCTGCCATCGCACGCGGAACGGCCAAGCATCAGCGGCTGTTTCTGAACGGGCGGCCGATCGTCGATCGTTCCGTGAATCATGCCATCAAGGAGGCGTACCGCGGGCTGATCGATCACACGCGCTCGCCGACCATCGTTCTGTTCGTCACGATTGATCCTGCTCACGTGGACGTGAACGTGCATCCGGCAAAGGCGGAAGTGCGGTTCCGCAACGCCGCGGCAATTCACGGCGCGGTGCTCAGCGCCGTGCGCCAGTCATTGCGCGATGCTGACCTCGTGCCGCTCGTGCAGCTTCCCGCATCGCAAGGATCGCCGGCAATGCTCTCCTGGTCGGGCTCGATCCGCGCCGGCGCAACGCCATGGCAGGCGACGGAATCGGGCCTCGAT
>CAZCGB010000520.1:0-2819 GCA_964498045.1 uncultured Isosphaeraceae bacterium | reverse complement strand
CAGCAGGTTCGCCGTCATGAACGCGCCGTAGCTGTGGCCGCCGACGGCGACGCGCTCGGGATCGCCCACGCCCATCTCCGCAGCCTTGTCGATGCACGCCTTCGCGCTGGCGACGATCTGCTTGATGAACGTGTCGTTCATCGTTTCGGGTTCGCCCACAACCGGCATGGTCGCGTTGTCCATGATCGCATACCCCTGCAAAAGCAGGAACAGATGCGAAATCCCGCTCAGGCGCGTGAATGTGAACGGCGATCCGGAAATCTGCCCGGCCGTCCCCGCGTCGTTGAACTCCCGCGGATACGCCCAGACGATCAACGGCAGTTTTTCGCCGCTGCCCATCTTGTAGTTGGGCGGCAGGTACAGCGTCGCGGAGAGCTGCACGCCGTCATCGCGCGTGTACGTGACGATCTCCTTGTGAATGCCCTGGAGCTGCGGCGCGGGATCGGGGAAGTTCGTCAGTTGCCGATCAGTCTTGCCCTTGTTGGCGAGATCGCGCGCGAAGTAGTTCGGCGGGTCCTTGATCGACTGGAAGTTCGTCAGCACGACCGAGCCGTCGTCTTCCAGCACGTCGATCACGCTTTCGTAATTCTCGCCGACGCATTGCCAGAGTCTCGTTGATTTCAGCGATTCGAGATCAAGCCGATCAAGGAACGGCCGATCGCCCTTGGGCGTCGCGCCGCCGCCTGCGAGAAAGATGGAGTTGTCGTGCACAAGCACGACGTTGCGGCCATGCTTGTTGAGCGTGGTGATGGGGCGGCCGGGATCGCCGTAGCGGTCGTTCACGCTCATGTCCCAGAGCAGCCGCGGCTGATACGCGGGATCGCCCACCTGCGCGAGGTCGTAGATCCAGGTCTTGCGCCAGCGCTTGTCGCGGTCGTACTCGCTGACGAACACCACGTTCTCCGAGTCCAGCGGCTGCATGCCGGAGTACCGATGTTCGGTCTTGAGCACCTCGACCGCATCACCTTCAAAAGGCGAGGCAAGACGCATGACGCGGTCGCGGTTGGGGACCTTGTTCTTCGGGTCGCCGCCGTCGAGAGCCTCGGCCCAGAACAGCACATCGCCGTCGCCATCGGACGCGTTGCTCTGCCAGGCGAACCCGCGCGGGCCGGTCTGCACGCCTTCGGTGGGAATGTTGTCGCGCAGCGGCGTCCGCACGAGTTCGCGCAACACCTTGCCGTTCAGGTCCCACAGTTCCACAGTCTCAGGAAAAAGCCCGGCTGGAACGAGGTACGAATACGGCCGCTCGTAATGCGAAACGATCAGACACTTGCCCGAGGGCGAAGGACTGACCGTGTCGTACAGCGCCGGCTTGCCCAAGGGCGTGATCTTGCCCGAATCGCTGTCGAGCATCGCCAGCTGCGAGGTGAAGTAGTGGTCGAAAAGCGCCTCATCGTGCGGATTCTGCAGCAGGTCCTGATAGGTGCGGATGGGGGCCTTGCTCTTGCTCTCGGTCTGCTGCACCACCGGGCCGGTAGGGATCTTGGATTCCACGGGCGCGGCGCCGCGGCCACTGGGAATCGTGTGCAGCAGGATGTGACGATCATCCGGCATCCA
Source organism: uncultured Isosphaeraceae bacterium (assembly GCA_964498045.1). Classification (GTDB taxonomy): domain Bacteria; phylum Planctomycetota; class Phycisphaerae; order Phycisphaerales; family SM1A02; genus DATKJG01. Next base: position 1,262 of record CAZCGB010000520.1, on the reverse strand, counting down.
GTCGGCCGGCGCGCCCATGGTCGCATTCAAGATCGGATCGGTGATTCTTCGGGCGGCTGCTTTGTCGGCGTCGCAGAGCCAGAGTTCGATGCCGTTGGCGCGCGTGACGGTGAACAGGAACCGCTGGCCGTCGCTGCTCCAGTTGGGCGAGCCGATGTTGCAGTCGGCCGTGCCGGGCAGATCGATCATGGTCTCCTTGCCATCGCTGACATTCTTCAGCGTCAGGCCGGTGTTGCGGGCGAGCGTGAACGGGCCGTTGGTCTGCGGATTGATGCGATCGCCCGCCAGGCGCAGCATCGGTTTGGCGAGTTCACTGACCGGCGGCATGGTCTCGCGCTCGATCAGCACCATCAACGTGCGCTGCGGATTCAGGCTCACGCCGGGCGTGACCGGGGCATCGAGGATCTTCACGATGTCGGGCGACGGCTGGCGGTACTTCTCCTGAGACATGGCGGGATTGATCAGCGAGAGCGTGCCGACTGTGGCAAGCGTGACGATGCGGAAAAATGGCATGATGAAACTCCTGTGCTCAACACGTATGAAGCGTATCAGAATGGAGATACCGCGCGGGCCGGACGGGGTTTCGCACGCCGACTGTTCAAATCCCCGCGCCTCATGCAGGTCTCGCGCAGCGCGCGCCCGCTAGTTCCAGCTCATGCCCTTGGGCCAGCTCTTGTATCCCTGTTTCTCCGCGGCCTGCACAAGGTGCTCGAGATTGTGCAACTCGCGCTTGATCAGCCGCGCCCGCTCGATCGGCGACGCCTCCTGCAGCAGCTGGTACTTGGTTTCGGTGTCGTGCAGAAGCGCGAAGCCGATGAGCTCCAGCAGCGCGTGCGTGGTGACGTCTTTGCGGTCGAACCACTGCACCACGGTCTCGACGCTGCGCATCTTCGCCAGCCGCGGACTCTTGAGCAGCACGCGCAGGTCGTTCCGCACTTCGGTCATCGGCGGGGGAGCGCTCTCCACCGATTCCAGCGGCATGAGCTTTGCCAGGCGATACGGATGCTCATCATCGGGCTCGATCATCTGCTTGATCTTGGCGCGGCAGACGCCGTGCAGCAGGATGTTGTGCCGGCCGTCTTCCATCGCCTCGTGCTGCACGATTTGCCCGACACACACCGCCGGCCGCAGCGGGGGCGAGCCGTGGTAATGCGCCTTCCAATCCTTGTCATTGAACGACGCCATGGCGATCTGCCCGGCGGAATCCAGCACGTCCTGCACCATCTGCCGATAGCGCGGCTCGAAGATGTGCAGGGGCAGCA
>CAZCGB010000519.1:0-2820 GCA_964498045.1 uncultured Isosphaeraceae bacterium | reverse complement strand
ACAGGCTCGCGCGGCTCTTGCGCAGGGCGGCGATCTCCTCCTTCAGATTCGCTGCATCCTCGCGAGCTTCCAGCGCGGCGATCTGCCTGTCGAGATCCGTCACAGGCTGCTCGAACGGCAATTGGTACGAGCCGGAATATCCGGGGGAATCGGGCATCCTCAAATCATAAAGCAATTGACGCGAAAGCGAAAAACAGTGCCGTGCTGCTCCTGCCGCGACCACCGTATGCTGTGCGATATGCGACTTCTGGTGATCGGCGGCGGAAACATGGGAGGGGCGATCGTGCGCGGCGTTCTTGCGCAGCGCGTGCTTTCGCCGCGCGATGTCGGCGTGATTGAAATCGATGCCGCCAGGCGCCATGCGTTGGAACAGTTCGGAAGTGCGGCGATGCCCGACATTGAATCTGCTCGAGAACGGGTGGCTCCTTCCACCCAGGTCATGCTCGCGGTGAAGCCGCAGATCTTTGAGGACATCGCCCGGCGCCTGCATGAGGCGCAGCTCGTAGGCCCCCCCTCGCGTGTGTTCATCTCCATCATGGCCGGCCTTGCGAGCGGAACGATTCACCATGCCCTTGGCCCCAGCGCCAGGATCGTGCGCTGCATGCCCAACACGCCGTGCCAAATCGGAAAGGGCATGACGGCCATCGCCCTGGGCATGGGCGCGCGCGAAGGGGACGATGATCTCGCGCGAACGATCTTCGATTCGCTTGGCAAAACGGTGGTGGTGGATGAATCCCACATGCATGCTGTCACCGCGGTGAGCGGGAGCGGGCCGGCGTATGTGTATCGCATGGCTGAGGCGATGCAGAAGGCTGCGGAGTTGGTGGGGTTGCCGCGCGATGACGCCCGTCTGCTGGTGACGCAGATGATGGCAGGCGCGACGGCCATGCTCGATCAACCGGATGCCGAGGCCAGCGTGCTGCGAAGCGCGGTGACCAGCCCGCGCGGCACGACAGAGGCGGCGCTCAACGTGTTCGAGCGTGAACAGTTCGAGCGCATCGTGATTGACGCCGTTCGAGCGGCCCGTGATCGCGGAATCGAATTGAATCGGGCGTGAACCGGTCGTCAGAAGTCGCGCCGACAGAAGATCCATGCGGCGATCGCAAGGATGAACCCCTCAAACAGGAGCGATGTGCCCATGACCCACCAGACCGACCGGCTGCGCAGTTCCTCCTGGGTCATGCGGGCCAATCGCTCGGTTTCAGGATCGCGCCGTCGGCCACGTCGATCTCCGGGACCGCTGTTGCGGTCGGATGCAGCGTTGGGCTGACCCGAATCGACGTCAACTTCCACGATGTCCTCAGCCGTCTTCGGCAACTCGGCCATGTCCACCAGCCAGCGTTCGAGCAGGTCCACCGTTTCAGCGGTCTTGGGCATCACGGTCTTCACGCCCATCGCAATGTTGTGCGCGAAGTCGAGGTTCGCCTGCGCACGCCTCTTGCCCTCGAGTTCCGCCCGATCACGATCAAGAATGGTCTGCAACGGCGCGCTGGCGGCCTTGAAGTCGATCTCGTCGCCTCGCTGGCGCAAGCGTTCGATGGCTGTTTCGTTGCGAGCGATGGACTTCTCAAGAGAAGCCGATTCCTGCTTGTTCCACAGTTGCCCCGTCAGGATTCCCTGCTCGGTCACGTTGGAGGCGAACAGGAAGAACCACACCAGCATGGTGAGCAGCAGCGACGCGATTGTGGAACGGGTGAGCATGCCGAGAAGCACGCAGACGCAGAAGAGGTAGCTGAAGAAAACAGTGATCACCGGAATCGCCAGGAACACGCCCGGTTCCCACGTGCCGCCTCGCAATCCCAGCACGAAGAAAGACGCCAGGCTGAACACTGTGACCTGCAGCGCGACGAAGAGCAGGCCCGTCGCGTACTTGGTCAGGAACAGGCGCAGCCGGCCGATGGGCTTGCACAGCACCAGATCGATTGACCCTGCGGAAATGAAATCCGGGAATATTCCCGCGGTAGACACCAGCGCGAGAATGGTGGCGATCCACGCCAGCCAGAAATTGATGCCGAAATTCGTGAACATCAATTTGTAGAACGTCTCCGGCTTGATGACGCTGGAATTGAGTCCCGGGATGTCGAGATCCCAGGCGATGACGCGCAGTCCGTTCTCGTTGATTCCGACGAGTCCGAACGCGGCGACCACCAGGGCCGAAAGGACTAGTGTGATCCAGAACAGCTTGCGGGCGTTGAGCTCGCGGTACGCGTCGAGAAAGAGCGCAAGTGTCTGAGTCATTGCCGCGCTCCAATCACACCTTGCTTCGCGCCCGGCGGCAGAGCCTTGCCGGTGTTCGGATCGGTGACCGCGCGCATGAACAGGTCTTCCAGATTCTCGCGCACCGGCCGAACGCTGATGATGACCCGCTGCTCGTGCCGCAGGCGATCGAGCAGGGGCTGCACGTCCGCCGCGACATTCGAGCGAAGCGTCAATCTCGCGTGCCCATCAGGGCCGGCCTCCGCATGGAGCGACTCGTTCCCAGCAGCCCAGGCGGGCAGCGGCCCTTCGATGACGATCTCGTATCGTCGGCTGTCGCGCGTCAGCTCGTCAATCGTGCCCTGCATGGAAACGCTGCCCTGCACCAGGATGGCGACGCGGTCGCACACCATCTCCAGCTCGCTGAGAAGGTGGCTGTTGAGGAACACGGTCTTGCCCTGATCGCGAAGGCGGATCAGCACATCGCGAATGTCGCGGCGGCCGACGGGATCGACGCCGTCGGTCGGCTCATCCAGAACGATCAAATCAGGATCGTTCATGAGCGCCTGCGCCAGGCCGACGCGCTGCATCATGCCTTTGGAATACCCCGAGACCTTTTTGTTG
>CAZCGB010000518.1:0-2838 GCA_964498045.1 uncultured Isosphaeraceae bacterium | reverse complement strand
CAGGGGCAGGATGGTGCTGGCGGCGCGAAGCGGGCCGTTGCCGGTGGTGGGAAGCGTGTAGTACGGGAACACGCCTCGGTCGCCGTCGGTCAGGCCGAACCACTGCTGCTCGCCGTTGGAGGTCATGATCACGCCGGTGAGCTCATCGCCGCTGTTGGGCGAAGCGGGCGTGGGATCGACGACGTTGCCGTTGACGTCGAGCACTTCGCCCACGCCGCCGATGATGTTGCCGTTGGCGTCGATTCGCTGCAGGTCCGAGCCTTCATAAGTCCAGTCAATGGTGATGGACGAGCACGCGCTGGAAATGACGGTGTTGGTGAGGGCCTGATCGACGCGATGCGTGGATGGCGCGGCCCGCTCGGCCCGAGGGTAATACACGCTGGAGCGAATGACCGTTTTCTGATCGCCGCCCGCGCCGATGGGAAACGCCGGGTTCAGCCACGGACGCGGCGTCGCGCCCGAGAAGGTCACCCAGCGGCGAATCTCGTTGAGCAGCGAGGCCGCCGCATCCACGCGGCCGTTGCGCAGCTCGCGGCACCAGCCATAGCCGGGCTGATCGATGAAGATCGACCGCGCGGTAGGCGTCTGGCCAAGGTACACGGTCTTACCGTTCTCGTTGTTGTTCTGCGTGTCGTCATCCAGCAGCGCGACGGCCTGCCGGCAGAAGAGCCACTTGGGCGCCTGCGGCTGTGTGCCGTCAATCACCCCCGCGGCAGTGCGCGAGTAGTTGTTGGTTCCTGCGCCGGTCAACACGCTGGTGCGCACCATGTTCACGTTGCCCACCCACCACGGCGTGATGGGGCCGGCCGCCTGGATGTCTGGATCGTGCGAATTCGCGGTGTTGGCCGTGACGTTGTTCACCGCCAGGCCGCGCGGCAACTGAAAGCCGTGGCCGTAGTACACGCGCGACACCGTGCCCTGGCTCTTGTGGTTGCCGCCCTGGGTCAGGCGATACGCCTGCGCGCCTTCCACGCCGGTGGCGAAGAACACAAGTTGGTCGGCGCGGATGATCGCGTTCGGCGGAAGATTCGGATTCAACAGTGGCTGGGCCGGGCCGCGCACGTCGTTGCTCACCGCGACGTTGTGCACGGCGAAGAACCCCTCGCGCGACAGCCGCGAGATGTCCTCGCGGATCTGCGCCTCGATGGCGGCGGCCTCGGCGAGCACATCCTGGTTCGCCTGCGCCAGGCCCGTGACTTTGCTCGCGGTGCCGAAGATCTTGCTCGTGCCGGCGATGACGATCACCAGCACGGCGACGGCGACGAGCAGTTCGGTGAGGGTGAAGCCGCGCGGCGACGCGAGCCGGCACGTCCTCGTGCCGGTCGGCGCACGGCGGCACGAGGACGTGCCGGCTCGCTGACCGCTGATGGCTGATCGCTCGTGTGGGGGGTGTGGGATGTTCATCACAGTTCCTTCACCGTTGCGTACACGGGGGTGAGGGTCAGCAGGTTGTTGTTGGCATCGCGCACGGCGACGGGCATGAACCAGATGTCGCTGACGCTGTCGCCGTTGACCGGGTCGATGTAGTTCACCGTGATGCCGGGCATGCCCGCGGGCGCGCGAACGAGTTCGATCTCCTGCGGATCGGTCGGCGCGGCGCGCGACACGCTCAACACTCGGTGAACGTTATTGTTCTGATCGAGTATCCACTGTCGCGGCTCCTGCCATGACAGGGCCTCGTCATCGGGGTTATAAGCCACGCCGCCGGGCATGCCGAGGACGATGTCATTGCCCTCGTTGATCGCTGGGGTCCCGGCGTCGTCGAGCACCGTGCCAATGAGCTTGTCCGGTCCGCCCGGATTCCAAGGACCGTTGGCGCAGTTGTTCGCTTGAATCGGACCCTGTGTCAGATCAATCCACACAGGCAGAGGAGGCCTTTGATTGTTCGGCGGCGGACTTGGCGCAACGACATACGCGGCGTTTCCGCCGCCGGGCTGGGTTACTCGGTACACGAAGATCGCCACCAGCACCTTGCCCTGGAACTTGCGGAACATGCAGTCCCAGACGTACTGCGGGCGCTCGGTGTCACCCGTGCCGTTCTGCGTGGCGGAGGGGTAGTAGCGTTCTGTCTGGCTGATGAGGATGCGCGGGGCCGAGCCGTAGAGCGCGCGGTTGTACGGGATACCGACAAGCGTCGGATTTGAGGCCGCGTATCCGCCGGCGAATTCGCTGGCGTCGCTGGCGGTGAGCGTGCCGCCGCTGAAGATGTTGATCGCGCCGGTCTCATCGACGTTGGCGGTGCCGGTGTCATCCGCGAAGATGAAGCCGGGGCGAATCCAGGTGAAGTCGCCGGGGATGGTGTAGCGAGGCGCGGTGACGCCGAACTGCTCAAATGTGCCGAAGTCCTCGGGCTTGAGCTTGGTGCGCAGCAGCGACAGCGCGTTGTTGGCGACGGTCGGGCCGAAGATGTCATCGACGCTGGCACGCTGCTGGGCGATGCCCGCGGGAAAGAGCGCGGCGATGGAGATCACGCCCACGCCCAGGATGAAGATCGCCAGGAGGACTTCGATGAGCGAGAACGCGCGGCGGCGGAATGTGCGGAATTGTGGCAGGAGCGTCGTCATTTCATGGCCACTCCTGTATAGCGGTTGAAGTAGATGGGATCGATGTTGTTGCCGATGTACTGCGCGTAGTCGTTCAATCGATTGGCGAAAGAGCCGCCTGCCGTGAGGTCCCAGCGGGTCGGGTCGTAGATCTGCCGCACCTCGTCGTCATCGAACACGGCGATGAACGGGGCGATGTCGACGAACGGCTCATCGGTCTCAAGATGATGCTCGAACAGTGTTGAGTTGAACATCGTCGCGGTGGTCGACGGCACGGGCAGCGAGTAGTCGATGG
>CAZCGB010000517.1:0-2840 GCA_964498045.1 uncultured Isosphaeraceae bacterium | reverse complement strand
CTGCTCTCGCTGCTTTTTGCGGCGGGGTGCATCGTGCTCGGACTGATCTTCATGCTGCAGCGCCGCGTGGTGAATCCGATCGTCACGCTCAAGGATCATGCGATCAGCGTGGCATCCTCCGGCGACCTGACCGCACGGCTGAAGCTCGCCAGACGCGATGAAGTCGGCGCGCTCGCCGGCGAATTCGATCGCATGATCGAGCACCTGGCTGAGACGCAGTCGGCCCTGGCCAGGGCGTCAAGGCAGGCGGGCATGGCTGAAGTCGCGTCGGGCGTGCTGCACAACGTCGGCAACGCCATGACCAACGCCACCGTCAGCGTCAGTCAGTTGCAGCGCGGGCTTGAGCAGTCTCGAGCCGCCGGCCTGGTCAAGGCCGCGGCGATGATCAAGGATCACGAGCAGGATCTGGCCACATTTCTGACACAGGATTCCCGGGGCAGGCAGTTGCCGGAGTATCTGCTGCGCCTGGGCGAAAGTCTCAGCAGCGAGCAGCGCGGACTTGTCGACGACGCACGACGTCTGCAGGCCAGCCTCGATCACATCAATGAGATCATCCGGGCACAGCAGGGGCTGGCCGTCGCGCCCGAGGTGGTGGAGACCACGCAGATCTCCAACGTCATCGCGCAGGCCATCCTGTTGGTCAAGCCGTCGTACGAGCGGCACAAGGTCACGCTGAAGATATCCATTGAGGACGACTTCGTCGTGCGCGTCGATCGCGCCCGCCTGCAGCAGGTCCTCGTGAATCTGCTCACCAATGCCCTTCAGGCCACCAAGCCCGTGGATGGCGATCGCCGCGCCGTGGAAGTGTTTGTCGGCAAGGAGTCGGTCGACGGCTACTTCATTGAAGTGCGCGATCGAGGCGTCGGTTTCGAATCCGTTGATCGCCATCGTCTGTTCGCACAGGGCTACACCACGCGCAAGGGCGGCCACGGCGTGGGCCTGCACTTCTGCGCCAATGCCGTCAAACAGATGGGTGGCTCAATTTCTGCGGAAAGCGCCGGCCCGGATCAAGGCGCGACCTTCCGCATGGTACTCCCTTTGCCCCCCTGCCCGCGCAGGAGGCGCGACTCGCCGCATGATCGCGACACGATGCGCCAATCGACGCGTGTTGATCGTGGACGACAACGAGTCCATCCACGACGACTATCGCCGCGTGCTTTGCCCCGAGCGTCGCGATGAGGACGTCGGCGTCGATGCGCTTGAAGCCGCGATCTTCGGCGAACCGGCTGCCGCCTCTGCGGACGACAACCTGTTCATCATCACCAGCGCGCTGCAGGGCCAGGACGCGCTCGCGCTCGTCGAGCAGTCCGTCGCCACGAGCGAGCCGTTCGCAATGGCGTTTGTGGACATGCGCATGCCGCCGGGCTGGGACGGCGTCGAAACCATCGAACACCTCTGGAAGGCTGACCCGAGCCTGCAGATCGTCATCTGCTCGGCCCACAGCGACTACCAGTGGCAGAGCGTCGTCAAGCGGCTGGGCCGCAGCGAACAACTGCTGTTCTTGCGCAAGCCGTTTGATCCAGCCGAGGTGTATCAACTCGCGCTTTCGCTGACGCAGAAGTGGGAACTGGCGCAGCATCATGTGCGACAGCTGCGCGACGCGAATGATGGTCTGCATCGCGAATTGCAGGAGCGGCGTCGCATCGAGGAACGCCTGCGGCACGACGCTTTGCATGACGCGCTGACCGATCTGCCCAATCGCGCACTGCTTCTGGACCGCATCGGCCATTGCATCGAGCGCATGCGTCGCGATCCCCAGACCGGATGCGCGGTCCTGTTCCTCGATCTCGACAACTTGAAACTGGTCAACGACAGCTTCGGCCATCGTGCCGGCGACGCCCTGCTGATTCAGGTGGCGAATCGCTTGAATGACGAGACGCGCGGCTGCGATACGCTCGGCCGGGCTGTCTCGGGCATGGCTGGACGCCTCGGCGGCGATGAGTTCGTTGTCCTGCTGGAAAACGCCGGCGACCCTGCCACGGCTTTGAAGGTCGCCCAGCGACTGCAGGATGTGCTGCGCCCGCCGATCTCCATCGAAGACCGCGAAGTGACCGTGACGGCCAGCATCGGCATCGCCATCGGTACGACGCAACACGATGCCGACGCGCTGCTGCGCGAAGCCGATACGGCAATGTACCGCGCCAAGCTTTCAGGCAAGGCGCAATGCGCGATCTTCGACAAACAGATGCACGAAGCCGTCCTTGAGCGGCTCAACATCGAGGCCGACCTGCGCTGCGCCGTCGATCGCGGCCAGATGAAGGTGGTGTATCAGCCCATCGTCAACCTCGAGTCCGGCGATCTGGTGGGATTTGAATCGCTGCAGCGATGGACGCATCCGCAGCGAGGCCCCGTTTCGCCTGCGGTGTTCATCCCCATCGCTGAGGAGTCCGGTCAGATTCAACGGCTGGGTTTCTGGATCATCGAAGAGGTCTGCGCGCAATTGGCGAAGTGGCGCAAGGCGTATCCGGCCCAGGCAGACCGCTATGTCAGCGTGAACGTCTCGCGCCGGCAGATGCTCGACCCGCAGTTCGCCGACCGCGTCGAAGCCATCCTGCGCGAGCACGAAGTCCACGCGCGCAACCTCCACATCGAGGTCACCGAGAACGCCGTCATGCACGGCGAAACCCGGGTCATCGATGCGCTGGCGCGGCTCCGCGCAATGGGCTGCCGCATCCTCATGGATGACTTCGGCACCGGCCACTCATCGCTCAGCTGTCTGCATCGTTTCCCCATCGACGTGCTGAAGATCGACCGCGCGTTCGTGGACACCATGGGGAACAACCGCGATTATGCGGCGGTGGTGCAGGCGATCGTGGCGCTCGCGCACAATCTGCGAGTGC
>CAZCGB010000516.1:0-2844 GCA_964498045.1 uncultured Isosphaeraceae bacterium | reverse complement strand
CGCGTCGAGGTCGTCGATCGTCTTGAAATGGCCAAGTTCATCGCGATCATCGACAATGCGCTGTCCGAGTCGATCACCCAGTCCCGGAAGCAACGACAGTTCCGCGACGCCGGCGGTGTTGATGTCGATGCGCATGTCGGGCCAGGCGCGTGATTTCGCGCCGGTCGCCGCGTCATCGACCCTGGCTGTGCGCTTCGACGCCTGCCAGAGCCCGTAGGCCACGATCGCCCCCACGAGCAGCAACATGGCGCTCATGCCGGGGAAGCCTTGATGTGCGTTCACACGTTGCGTCATCGCCGCCTGCCTGTCACCCCATGTCAACAGCGCCGCGACGCGCGCCGACGCCGGCGTTGTCATCGTCAATCGGCATGCCTGCCCGGCCGGGCAACTTCAGCGGTCCCAGCGGCTTGCGCAGCACGCGCCGCAGGCCGATCAGTTTTTGCAGCGAGGCCTTGGGTTGTCCGCGGTCGTTGATCAGTCCCCCCGCGGCCAATTCCTGATCCGCGTAATCGAAGAGATCGTTCCAGAATATCGACTCGACGAACGGCTTCGACATCGCGATCGCGAACACGCGGGAGATCCACTTCGCTTGAATCTCCGGCGACCAGTCGTCCTGCCAGCGGCCGCCGTGCGTATCGATGACCTGGCTGGGCACGCCCATCGTGGAGAGGACGATGGGCAGCTCCAGCAGGAAGAAGCGGTCAAGCATCGCGCTGATCTGCATGAGGTCGCGCGTGGCGCGCCCGCCAAGCTGCCGGCCAAACTGCATCTGCACGCCGACAGCGTCAAGGCGCACGCCTTCCTGCACAAGTCGCTCGATGAACGCTAACGGGTGCACCGATTCGCGGTTGAACGAGCAATGCTCACCCCAAGGCTGCGCGAGTTCGATCATCACCTTTGCGCCCTTGTGCGACTGCCTCACAAGCAGGGTGGCCATGCGCACCATGTCCAGCATCTGTTCGGACGTGAACGCGAAGAAGTCGTTGGTGTTCAGGCCTGTTCCGACGTTCCACATGCCGACTTTGCCGCGATATCGATGAACGACACGCTCCAGATGGTCGTAGGCTTCCTCGCGCGTCGTGTCGTAGTCGTTCTGCCAGACCTGCATCCAATCGGGAACCGCGCGTTTCGAGAAATCCAACAGCGGTCCGGCGATGACCGCCTTATCCTGATTGCTCGCCCAGCTCATCCAGCGGTCCAGGCCATCCCAATTGAATTTGCCCTTCTGTGGCTCGATCTCGCGCCAGTTGATGGGCACGACCAGCGCATCGAATTCCTTGTTGATGAGGTCGCGCAGAGGCGCCGCATCGCGACCGGGCCAGACACGCACGCCCAGCGTCGCCGATGATGCCGCCCGAGACGCGTATCGGCGGTGCAGCAGGATGTCGGCATGAGCGAGAGCTAGTCGCTCCGTCGCCTCAATGGCCTTGAGCAGCGACAATCTCGCAACGCGATCAGCCTGAAACAAGTCCGGCGAAGTCCAGGCCTCGATCAGCAGTTGCCGTGCATCCTCCCACAACCGAGGCGCAGGATGCTCCGGGCTGAGATCGAACATCTGCCATTCTTCGCTCTTGGTGATGTAGGTCTTGATGCGATGCCGCGCGAGTTCCAGCGAGAGCAGATACGGCTCGCGCCGATCTGGCAGCAGGCACGTTTGCAGCATGAACGTCCCGGCCGAGTCGGCATTCCACTGGAGACACAGGCCCGCGGCGTCGTGACCGGCCTTGCGACAGACGATCTGGCCGTCTTCAAACGAAACATCGCCGCGAATGGGCTGGTCATCGGGCCCAAGGATGTGGGCGTTCACCAGCGGCCACTCACGTGCCGGGCCGTTGTCGTCGAAGACCGCAAATCGAAGCATGCTGTTCGGTGGGATTCTCGAGCGCGCCGATGTCGCCGGCTGGGCATTCACGTCATCGGGCGAACGGACCATTGTGCCGGGAATCCCGCGCCACGACAACCGGCAGCAATACGAATTTCTTGTGAGTTTCCAAGGCCGATTGCCGGGTACTACGAGATCATGCGCAACCTCCGAGACGGTGCCACCCGCCGTTGCCCGGCGGATATACTCCGCCGATGCCAACTGCGACTGAACCGAATCGAACGCCATCTGTCGTGATCGACGCGGTGCTTGAAACCCACCTGCCGCTTCCGAACCGCCGCCAGGGCAAGGTACGGGATGTGTACAGCGTGCCGGCGAGCGGTTCTTCGCCCCAGCGCGTGCTGATCGTCGCCAGCGACCGCATCAGCGCGTTCGACGTGGTCATGCCCACGCCCATCCCCGGCAAGGGCAAGCTGCTCACGCAGATCAGCGGCAAGTGGTTCGATCTCATCCGCAAGGCCGCGATCATTCCCGATCATGTCGTCTCCACCAATCCCGCCGATGTGCCGGGGCTGAGCGCGGACAATCGCCGACAGATTGACGGCCGAATGATGCTCGTGCGGGCCGCGGAAGTGATTCCCATCGAATTCGTGGTGCGTGGCTACCTTGCGGGCTCAGGATGGGTCGAGTACCAGCAGTCGCAGACCGTCTGCGGGATCAAGCTGCCCGCGGGCCTGAAGCAGTGCGATCGATTGCCCGCACCGATCTTCACGCCGGCGACCAAGGCGACGGTCGGACACGATGAGAACATCAATTTCGATCAGGCATGCTCGATCGCGGGACGCTCGCTGATGGAGCGGCTGCGCGACGTGTCGATCGCCATCTATCAACTTGCGGCGAAGCATGCTGAGGCCCGCGGCATCATTCTCGCTGACACCAAGTTCGAGTTCGGCTACGGGCTCGAAGCCGCAGGCAAGCCGACGGATGAAGTCATCCTGATCGATGAAGTACTCACGCCCGAC
>CAZCGB010000515.1:0-2849 GCA_964498045.1 uncultured Isosphaeraceae bacterium | reverse complement strand
GCGGAGTTTGCCGGCGCGGTCGGCGGCGACGATGCGATCGACCTCCTTGAGGATGTCGTTGATCGAATCAAAGTGCAGCGGGCGACGTTCGGCCTTGCGCGTGTTGATGGAAGCGGCTGCGGTCATCGCGTTGTGCGCCACTGAAGTGACTGGGCCTCGCGGGCGTTCACATCGGTTTTTCACTCACCGTCTGATCGTACACTTCGAGCAGTTTGCTCTTGTCGTAGATCATCTCCTGGCGGCTGAGGCCCGTCACTTCGTAGAACGGCGTGAGTTCGATTGCATCGCACGGGCACGCTTCTTCGCACATGCCGCAGTAAATGCATCGCAATTCATCAATGTCGAATTGCTTGGGGTATTTCTCACGATCGCTCCAGGGCGAAGCTTCAGCCACGATGTGAATGCAGTTGGCCGGGCAGGCAGTGGCGCACATGAAGCACGCCACGCAGCGCACGCGGCCGTCCTCATCACGGTTGAGCCGATGCACGCCACGAAAAGTGGATCGCTCCTGCCCGCCTTCAAGCACCGGCCGGTCGTCGCGCTTCTCCTCGGGATACTGCACAACCCAGATGGTCTTCTTGTTCTTGCCGTCGCGGCCGAGGTTCTGCAGCACATGCCGCATGGTCGTTCCCAGGCCCTTGAACACTGCGGGGATGAACAGCGACTCGCTGCGGTTCAGCTTTTTCGGCGTGACGTCGATGATGTCGGATTCAGGGATGGACATGTGGCGATCGAGCAGGATTCAGAAATCGACGAACAACCGACGGTCAGACGCCGGGAAGGGGTATCACCCATTCAGCGCCTGCGATGGTAGCAGGGGCTGGAATTCGTGCTTGTCGGGCAATTCACCGCTGATTTCTTGCCCGCATTTGGTCATCGGGATATAGTCGGCGAACTTCGGGAAATTTTTCACGAAGTCCAACCTGCACGGGGGAAGACACGGCTTTTTGATTCAGTGCGGTATAACGCGATCATGACGAACGACCTGCAAAGCCCTGTTAAAAGTCGTGGGTCATCGACTGCGTCGTCCGAAGCTGAAGCTCGCCTTGGTTGGCGGATGGCAGGCTTGGCGTTCACGCTGTCAAGCGAGGTTGCAGCCGGAGCCGTTCTTGGCCTGGTGATTGATCACTTCGCCGCGACGGCGCCGCGTTGGTTGTTGGTTGGTTCGATCACGGGAATTGCCGTCGGCATGCTCAGTTTCGTCCGTGGCGCATTTGCCATGAATCGCGTTGTCGGCCAGAGCGAACGAGATCGTGCCGCCCGCGGAATCCCGTTGCCGCGACCGCTTCCACCCGAGCCTGACATTGAGGCGGATGAGGATCGGCAAGACATCGAGGAGCTGCTCAACGAGTTGAAGTCGCACAAAAAATCATGATTTTCAGCCTCAATCACGAATTTTGACCACCGAGCATGTTCGCCGCACTTCCCAATGAACCGACATTTTCGCTTCCGACCAGCCGCATGCTGGTCGCGATCTGCATGGCTGCAGCCATCGTCGGTTCGACCTGGATCGCCATCACCGCACTTCTTGGGCAACCGGTGTCCGTGCAGTGGGCAGGCCTGATCGGCGCAGGTGTCGTGCTGCTGGTGAGCGTGTTGGGAGTCATGGCGATGGGGCCGTGGAAAACCCGTCCGGCAAGCATGTGGATGACCCTTTGGCTGGCGGGAATGCTGGTGCGGATGTTTGCCGCCCCCGCCCTGACGTTTTTGCTATATTCCGCCCTCCCGTTGAACGCCATGGCACTGACGCTTTCAGTGGCGGTCGCGTACCTGATCGTTCTGTTGACCGAAACGGCGACGCTCGCCCGGCACGTCAACAGAACGACATAACTGTCCGTCTCAAGCGGCCCGACCTTGGGCTGGTTTCGCTGATCCCTACCGCGGCGCACGCCGCGGCCACCCACTCCCCCGCTTCTCGCAACCCCCCAAGACTCATGTTCGTCATCGCCGAAGCCAATCCGCTCGATCACGTGACCGACATGTACCTGATGGGTCCGATCACGATGAACACCATCACGCTGGTGGTGGTTTCGGTTGTGTTCGTGCTGGTGATGATGTTCGTTGCGAAGAAGATCGCCACGGGACCCGCATCGAGCGGCAACGAGCGATACATCACCAAGGGTCGTCTGTCACAGATGATCGAAGCCATCATCGTCTATCTGCGCGATGACATGCTCACGCCTGTCATGGGGGCGGAAGCGACCAGGAAATACCTGCCGTTTCTGATGACGGCATTCTTCTTCATCCTCTTCCAGAACCTCTTCGGCCTGATTCCCGTGATGGACATCCTGCACCTCTGCGGTGTTCATCATCCGTGGCTGGGTGGCACTGCGACCGGCAACCTGATGGTGACCGGCGCACTGGCGTTTGTGGCCTTCTTCGTCATTCAGATTCACGGCTTCAAGGAGCTCGGCCTCAAGGGCTGGCTGCTGCACTGCACCGGCGGCCTGGTGCCGGGGCCCGTGTTTCTCTATCCCGTCGCGGCGCTGGTGTTCGTCGTTGAAGTCGCGGGCTACGTCATCAAGCCGGCCGCACTGGCGATTCGCTTGTTCGCGAACATGGTCGCCGGCCACACGCTGATGGCGGTTCTTGTGGGATTCGGCGCCATGGCGGCGAGCGGCGGCATGAGTGTTCTGGGCTGGGGTTCGATCTCGCTGATTTCCATCATTGCAGCGATCGCCATCACCTTTCTTGAACTCTTTGTCGCCTTCCTTCAGGCGTTCATCTTCATGTTCCTCACTGCGGTGTTCATCAGCCTTCTTTCGCATCATGAGGAGCATGAGGAAGAGGAGGCGGCCCATGCTCGCGAGGAAGACATCGAAGAGGCCTTGCACGCGGGCCATGGCCAT
>CAZCGB010000514.1:0-2851 GCA_964498045.1 uncultured Isosphaeraceae bacterium | reverse complement strand
GTGCTGCTTCGGATGATGGTGATTGTCAAGTTGTGATTTCGGGGCCGAAGGTCAGCGCGTTCTTGCCCTTTCGTTTGGATTCGAGGGCGCGCTGATCGGCCAGGCGCAACAGCGTGGCGGCGTCCTGGCCATCCCAGGGAAAAGACGCCAGCCCCGCGGAGACGCTGATGGTTCCCAACGCCTGCTGACCGAGCTTGGGGAACCGCATCGAGCAGACTGCCTGCTGGAATCGTCTGGCGATGGATTCGACCGACTCCGGGTGCGTGCTGCCGGGCGTGCGCGGGGCTTCAGGGTCCGCGAAGACGACTGCGAATTCATCGCCGCCGATTCGACAGACGATGTCGCCCTGCCGCACAACTGATTGCATCAGGCGCACGATCTCGCGCAGGATTTCGTCGCCGGCTTCATGACCGAATCGGTCGTTGTACGGTTTGAAATTGTCAATATCAAAGACCATCACCGTGACAGGCCGACGCGCCGGTCGTGCGCGGCCGATGGCTTCTGTGAGGAATCGTTCAAAGAAGCGGCGATTGCACGCGCCGGTCAGGTCGTCGGAGTTCGCTTCCTGCCGCAGCTTTTGGAACTCGGCTTCGGCGTTGAGCCATTGTGCAAGCCAGTCGGCCCAGGCACGCAATTGGCTCGGCGCTGCGCGGTCCGCGATCAGCACTCCGAAGTGTCGAGCGCCCATTGCCACTTGGACGCCATCGGGCGGCGTCGACTGATTGCCCGGTCGGTCATCGATGAGACGAACATCGCTCCAGCCGGCGTGGTGTGCGATGAGCCGCAGCGCGAGAGGCGCAAGGCCGGCGGGATCGTGCAGAAGCGCTTGAATGAGATCGGTATCGCCAATCGCGGCGGCCGGTGCGGGAGGCGATGACGCAGCGAGCGGACGAACCCTCGGAGCAGTCTTTGGCGGCTGGTCCGGCGCGCCTTGCGGCTGCGTGTTCTCCTGCGCAGGAACCGGTGAGGTTGAATTTGCGGACGGTGATGCATCCGGCAGCGAATTCGTGGACGCTGGAATCACCTTTTCGGGCGGCGCGCGCCGGGCGGCTGGTTGGGCGGCATCCATTGATGCAGGATCGGTCTCTGGCGAAGGTGAAACGGCAGGAACAACGTCAACATCATCCGACAACTCAACGACGCCGCTTGGTGCTGGAGCCGGCGGGGTGGAAGCCGTTACGGTTGCCGTCGGCTGCGAGTTCGTCAGCATCGCGTGCGCCAGCAGGCCATCGTCATCCATGGCACGCCTGAGATCATCCGCCCGAAGAGGTCGTGCAAGCCAGGCGTCGATCGACTTCGCAGCTGAATGAGCGGGTATCTCGCTCGATTCTGTGAATCCAAGCACGCGCACCGTTGGGTCAACGCGCTTGATGGCATCCACGGCGCGCGCATGCTGCGCGATGCCCATTCGCTCCTCGACGATGACCGCGGCAATGGGGTCGCCTGCGCCTGATGCGGCGACTGCGCCAATGGCCTCGAACATATTGGCCATGCGCTCCGCCGGTTGCGCCAGGAGGCTGTCCAGTCGCGCAAGATCCGCGTCGTCCGCATCGCTCACGATGGCGACGCGACCGCGGCGCGATCGTCCGGCGCGCTGCGAGGTCACGCTCATGGCTGACCCTCCCGAGCTTCCGGAGATAGTTGGTCATCCTGCAAGTCAATGTGCAGCAGCATGTCGATTTCATCGCGCGACAGGCGGCCGCGTTCGATCTCAATCGATTGTGGCACGGAAGGTGCGGCCGCGTTCGCCGAATCATCGGGCAAGCTGTTCGCCGTCGCCGGGCCACGCGGCAACGCGGCTACCAGCGCATCCAGATCAAAGACGCGATGCCCTCGCTGCAACGCATTCGGAGACTTCGGAGAAATGGTCTCATATGCGATCGGTTCGATCCGGTCATCGCTCGCGCTCCAAAGCGTTGCTGCCGGCAGCCAACGTCGCACTGCTGTGCAGAGATCGCGCACCATGCTTTCTTCCCAGCTTTGCAGATCGACCACAACCAGCGCGAGCCCTTCGATGCGCTGCAATCCCCATGCCGCACGTGCAGCCTGTGCTTTCTCCCGCAACGCGATGTCAGCCAAGGCCAGGTATGGATCGTGCTGCACGACCGCAAACCAGTCTCTCTTCTGAAACTCAGCCCGAAGCGCCTCGGACATCGCCAACGCAGTGCCGCCGGCGCTTGTGCCGGCGTCAGGTGACAAAGACTTGGCGGACGCGTCGGGAACACCCGGCGCTGTCACAGCAGGTGGCGGAGCAAGGACAATGACGCGGGTCCATTCTCGCTGTGGGGCAATGGCACCGTTTATGGGTGATTCCTCCATTCCAGCTCGATTGTACCCGGCGGCGTGAATACTCCATACCATTCGCGGCAGAAGCGGCGAACATCCGCATCCGTTGGCCGGTCAACAGCGAATCAACGACTGGAGCGCTTGAATCCGAAGCCGTTGGAATGGTTCATCCATTCACATCGACGCTACCCGCACGAATGAACGAAACCGCCCGGCAAATCTGTCGCAGCATCGAGGGTGTCTCGAAAGCGCTGGCTGAGTGGACGATTTCCGCCCAGTTTGACGCCGACTCGACATTGGCGCATCGCTACGGCGAAGGATCGCGGCGGCGTTGGGTGGCCGACACGCAGGCCCGCATTGGTCACTTGGCGCAAGCCCTTGCGGTGCGGAGTCCTGAGTTGTTCGCCGACAGTGTGCTCTGGATGCGGCAGGCGTTTGTCGCCCGCGGATCAAGCGCATCTGATCTGGTGTTGAACCTCAAGTCACTGCGCGATGTGATCGCAGCGGAACTGCCGACGGTGGTGACCGAGCGACCTCAGGGGACGGTCGTCAGCTTGATCGTCCC
>CAZCGB010000513.1:0-2853 GCA_964498045.1 uncultured Isosphaeraceae bacterium | reverse complement strand
CCTGCTACGATCAGCGGCACTTCAGGAGCTTCCGATGATCTTTCCGGTCTTTCGCTGGTTCGGAGATCGTTCGCCGCTGTCGGTGAGCGCCCGCATGATTCGCGAGCATTCGGCGTGGCTGACGCGCATGCTTCGGGGCGGCTCGGGAAGCCCCGGCTCCAAGCTGCCGCGCATCCCCACCCGCCGCGTCAGCGAAGGCGGATTCACCAGGCTTACCTCGACGCCCGCCGGCCGGTTCCGTGCCGAGCGATGGTGGGAACGAACGCTTGAACGCATGGACGATTGAGCATCGGCGACTTTTGACCGGTTCCGGATCCGTCACACGTCATACACCGCGCATCCCACGAATGTCCATCATCACCACGCCATCACCCTCGTTCCTCGCACGCACCGCGTTCATGGCCGTGCTGCTCATCGGCTTCGGCGTGTGGGGCGCGTACGACCTGTGGGTGAAGATTCCCCATCGCGAGCAGATCGCCGACCGCTACGACGGTCTTGTTCGGCGGCTGGGCGAACTCGATGCCGCAAGGCAGCAGCGCGAAAAGATCGGGCAGACGCCGACGCAGGCCGAAATCGAGGAGTACACCAGCGCGAACACGGAACTGAAATCGCTCTCGCCCGGCGGCAAGACGCCGGTGCGGCCGAGCAAGTTCGACCGCCTCGTGCAGTGGATCTACATCTCGTGTCTGCCGTTCGCGCTGCCCTCGATCTTCTCGCTGATGCGCGTGCGCAGGCAGCGCTACGAACTCGACGACGCCGGGGCGTTGCGTTTCCAGGGCGACGGCGCGGACGGCTCGGGCGTGTGGAACGCCGGCGACATCGCCGACATCGACATGCACCGCTGGATGGCGAAGTCGATCGCCTGGGTGGTGAAGTCTGATGGCGCGAAGCTGAAGCTGGACGCCTACGTGCACAAGAACCTCGAGAAGATCATCGGAGCCATCGCTTCGTCGAAGCATCCCGACAAATGGGACGCCGACGCCAAGCCCGTGAAGGCTGAAGACACTGCAGCCGCGCAGGACGAGGCCGACAAGGCCGATCGCGGCATGTCCGAGAATGTCGATTCGGGGACTTCGGAAAGCGGGTTTCCCAGCGCAACCCCTTGATGGATCTGGACTTGCCGATGTTTCGGCTGTCTGGCTTCAAGTCGAGAATGCGTTGGCTTGTTGGCCCTGGTGCGGTCAGAATGAAAGAGTTCACCGCTTCCGCCCAACAAGCGGAAGACGCCGGCATTCTCGGAACATTGCTCCGAGACCGTTCGCCGCGAACGGAACAGCGTGCAGGGAGTGAATACCGATGAGTCTCGCGATGCCTGTCGCCGCTTCGCCCATTCCGAATGTCGCTCCCTTCTTCGCCGCCGACGCGCAGAAGACCGCAGGAGAGCGCGCGCCGGAACATGAGCGGCCGATCGGCGCGTGGACCATCAACAACGCCAATCACAACGGCTCAAGCGATGCCGACAAGGCCGCCGGCGCGGGTTCCGCTCCGCCGCCCGGCACGTTCGCATCAGACGTCAACTACAGCGTTCGTTCCAACGGCAACCTGCACGATCAGGCCGTCAGCGACAGCGATCGGCATACGGCCGTGGCGATCCACCTCTCGCCGCTGGCGTTCGTCTGGATCGGGCCGTTCGCGCTGGCGATTCCGCTGGTGCTCTGGCTGGTGCGCAAGGATCACTCGCGCTTCGCCGCCGATCATGGGAAGGAGACCGTCAACTTCCTCATGAGCTTCGTCGTGCTGCACCTGCTGCTGGCGGTGACGATCATCGGCCTCGCGCTCTGGCCGGTGCTGTGGGTGGTGTCGGTCGTCAACGTCGTGCGTGGCTCAATGGCCGCCAGCCGGGGCGAGTACTTCCGCTATCCCGTGACCATTCGGTTCCTGTGAATCGAAGCGCGTACGGGCGCTGAGCCAATGACGCCCGATTGAACGCAACGGAAAGCACGAGGAAGGTGAACCATCTCGCGGGGGATTCAAGGATTTCTGCGGGCCGCCGCGGATTTTTTCGCATCATGCGATGAAGGAGCCTTCGGACGACGGTTTCGCCGCGCACGTCGCGCACTTGACGAACCATCGCCGCCGCAGGCATGATGCCCGCCATGAGCGACGAAACACCCGCTGCCTCCGCCGTCACGCCCGCGCCGCCTCCGCCCTCGGGTTCGCCGAGCAAGGAAGAATGCACGATGGCGATGCTGATGTACCTGCTCGCCATCCTCACCGGCTGGCTGGCGCCGCTGATCATCTGGCTCATCAAGAAGGAGCAGTCGCCCTTCATCAACGACCAGGGCAAGGAACTGCTCAACTTCCAGATCACCGTCTTCATCGCCTTGATCGTCTGCGGCCTGCTGACGTTCGTGATCATCGGCTGCGTGCTCATGCCCATCGTGATCATCTGCAACCTCGTGTTCAGCATCATGGGCGCGATCGCCGTGAACAAGGGAACCGCCTACCGCTTCCCGTTCAACATCCGCCTGATCAAGTAAGTCTCCTCCACGGGCGCTGGCCGCGTGCGGCATCGCGCGCCCGATGCGCGCCGCGCGGCCAAGCCGCAAGCGGCCTCGTGCGCCGCTACACTGCCCGACTTCATGGCCCTGCTCGTCGCGCGACAACTCGTCAAGTCCTACTCCGGGCGACGCGTCGTCGATGGCGTGAGCTTTCACGTCTCGCCCGGCGAGATCGTCGGCCTGCTCGGGCGCAACGGCGCGGGCAAGACCACCTCCTTCCGCATGGCCATCGGCATGATCACCCCCGAATCGGGCCAGGTGGTCTTTCGAGGTCAGGACGTCACCACGCTGCCCATGTACAAGCACGCGCTGGCCGGGATGGGGTATCTCAGCCAGGAGCCGAGCGTCTTTC
>CAZCGB010000512.1:0-2857 GCA_964498045.1 uncultured Isosphaeraceae bacterium | reverse complement strand
AGCACACCGGCGGGGTGTGGAAGCGGTCGGTGTCGCGCATCGCAAAGACAGATTGTGCGGTACTCTTGACCGGCGAGACTGGCGCGGGCAAGGGTTTCATCGCACGAACGATTCACGACCAGTCCAGCCGCGCCGAAGCGCCGTTTGTACCAGTGAACTGCGGCGCGATACCGGACGCGTTGATCGACAGCCATCTATTCGGCCATGCCAAGGGGTCATTCAGCGGAGCCGACAAGGATCATGCAGGGCTGGTCCGAGCGGCTGAGGGAGGCACGCTGCTGCTCGACGAAATCGCCGACCTTCCGATGACGGCACAATGCCGATTGCTGCGAGTTCTGGAGGAAAAAGAGGTTCAGCCCGTCGGTTACAGCCGGCCGGTCAAAGTGAATGTCCGCATCATCGCGGCGACCAGCGCAGATTTGCATGAACGTGTCCGGCACGGTTCGTTTCGGAAGGATTTGCACTTTCGCCTGGATGTCGTACGGCTGCATCTGCCGCCGCTGCGAGCCCGTCCTGATGAAATCGACGTGCTCATTGAGCGATTCAACAATGAGTTTGCGACGCTGTATCGCCAGCCGCCGCTGATGTTTGATCCTTCGGCGACTCGCCTGCTTCATCGACACGATTGGCCCGGAAACGTGCGCGAGTTGCGGACCATCATTGAGCGCCTGCACGTGCTGTGCGGCCGCGATGCGATGTATGTCGAGGACGCCGAGCGTGGCGATCATGACCTGCGCGTGATCACGGCCGAGGATCTGACGACATGCGGCGGTCTGACGGCGATTGCGCCCACCACAGTGCCGGATTCGACGATCACTGTCGGTCATGCGGCCATCCGATTTGCGGAACTCAAGGTCGAAACCGTCAATACCGCGCTGAACGCCTGCGGCGGAAACATGTCGCATGCGGCGACCACGCTCGGGGTGCACCGCTCGACGCTGTATCGATGGCTGCAGGCACATCACCGGCTGTCGGCATAGCCGCAGTCGGCCGTACACTGCGGCTTCGCCTTCCCTTGCGCATGCCGCCGACGCCGCCGAAATCACATTGGCTGATCTGTGCGGACACTGGCGGCACGTTCACCGATTGCCTGGCGCGCGATCCGTCGGGGCGGACACATCGTGCGAAGGTGCTCAGCACGTCGGCGCTGCGCGGGCGCATCGCACGCGTCATCGACGACATGACCATCGAGGTGACGCAGCAGTGGGGGGCTTGCGATGATCTGATCGCGGGATTCAGATTGCGGCGGCTGGACTCGGGTGATGAGATTGGCGAGGTGGCCGGATTTGGCTCGGCGCGGTCGCTGGTCCGTTTCCTTCCAAGGCCTGGGATTCGGCGACTTGACCACGGCGTGTTGATCGAAGCGCGGAGCCGCGAGCCGGCGCCGATACTTGCCGCACGACTGGTGACGAAGACGCCCGCCGGCCGATCGCTGCCGCCGATGGACCTGCGGCTGGCGACCACGCGCGGCACGAACGCGCTGCTGGAACGCGCAGGCGCGATGATCGCGATGTTCATCACCGAGGGCTTTGGCGATCTCTTGCACATCGGAGATCAATCTCGCCCCGACATCTTCGCGCTGCGCATCATCAAGCCTGCGCCGCTGCACGAGCATGTCGTGGAAGTGCGGGAACGATTGAATGCGGACGGCAGCGTCCTTCGAGGATTGGACGAACGCGCGCTTCGCGACGCAGCAACGCGCATGCGAGTTCAGTGCTCCGCGCGCGTCGCCGCCATCGCTTTGATGCACAGTCAAGTCAATCCAGAGCATGAGCGGCGCGTTGCGGAGATTCTGCTGGAATGCGGCTTCGAGCACGTATCGATGTCTTCGGAGATCGCGCCGCTGATCCGCATTGTGCCGCGAGCGCAGACGGTGGTGGTGGACGCGTATCTGGGGCCGATCATCGGCCAATACCTGGACGCGGTCCGCAAAGCGATGCAGGGCCGGTCGGACGCCGATGATTCAGAATCGTGTCTGCACATCATGACCAGCGCCGGAGCCTTGCGCGCCGCAACGCACTTCCGCGCGTGTGAAAGCCTGCTGAGCGGACCTGCGGGCGGCGTCCTGGGCGCGGCGGCGGCCGGACGCGCATCGGGCTTCTCGCGCATCATCGGCTTCGACATGGGGGGCACATCCACCGACGTCTGCCGCTGCGATCAGGAATTGGACTATCGATTCGAGCACACGGTGGGCGACGCGAAACTCCTCGCACCGGCTCTGGCCATCGAAACCGTCGCAGCGGGTGGTGGCTCGATCTGTGACTTCATCGACGGGCGCCTGGTCGTCGGGCCGCACAGCGCGGGAGCTGATCCGGGCCCGGCCTGCTACGGGCTCGGCGGCGATGCGGCCCGGCTGACATTGACGGATGTGAACCTGCTGCTCGGGCGATTGAAGGCCGAACAGTTTGAGATTCCGATCGCCGTTGATGCCGCCGAGCGCGCACTGGCGCGATTGCTGGCGAGGATTGAGCAACACACGCAAGAATCGCCGCAGCCGGCGGCGGTGCTGAACGGCTTCCTGGAGATCGCCGACCAGCGCATGTCGGCGGCGATCGAGCAGGTGTCACTGCGGCAGGGTTACGATCCGCAGGACTACGCGCTGGTGGCCTTTGGTGGCGCGGGTGGGCAGCATGCATGTTCGCTGGCTGGTCGGCTTGGCATGAACACCGTCATCATGCCGCTGGATGCATCGCTGCTGAGCGCGGCCGGACTGATGGCGGCAAGCATCGAACGCATCGCCCAAAGACAAATTCTCCGCACGCTTGACGACTGCGGGCACCAGCTGGTCGAGATGATCCATTCCCTCGCGCGCCAGGCGCATGCGCAAGGTGCGAGTTTCCTCGCGGCGCTGCGCGAT
>CAZCGB010000511.1:0-2858 GCA_964498045.1 uncultured Isosphaeraceae bacterium | reverse complement strand
CCCGCAACCACCGGCGTGACAAGCCGGTACTCTAACCAATTGAGCTACCGCCCCAGGTCGATCGGAGGAACCGATTGGGGGAGGACTAATGTAGCAGGCCTGTCGCGCGGGTCAAGCCAACGGCGAATCTCGCGGTTTTCATCGCATTCGTCTGTTCGTTGACGGGGCCGAGGACGGCCCGGCTCGCTTGCCTGCGGCTGCTATTTCGCGTCGATCCAGTTCTCGCTCCACGCGGCTTCCACCACCAGCGGCACTTTGAGGGTCATCGCGTTCTGCATGCGCTCGCGCACAAACACGCTTACATCATCAGCCACGCTGCGCGGCGACTCGAACACGAGTTCATCGTGAATCTGCACCAGCATGCGCGATCGTCCCAAGGCCCACGGATGGCCATCCGTGGGCCTTGACGGGGATTCCCGCGCGCAGGCGAGCTCGCGCTGGATGTCGATCATCGCGAGTTTGATCAGGTCCGCCGCGCTGCCCTGCACAGCCGTGTTGATGGCGTAGCGCTCGCCCAATGCGCGCGTCGCGGGGTTGTTCGAATGAAGCTCTGGGATGGGCCGGCGTCGCCCCAGAATCGTCTCGACGTAGCCCCTGGTCATCGCCTGATCGATGCAGTGCTGCAGGAAGTTCGCGATGCCGCTGTAGCGATGCTTATAGTCGGCGATGATCCGGGCCGCTTCCTCGTTGGTCGTCTCGGTGCCAGCCATCTGCAATCGTCGCGCCAGACCGAAGGCCGTGATGCCGTACACGATTCCGAAGTTGACCATCTTGGCGCTGTTGCGCTGCGAGGAACTGACCGCATCCGGCGAGACGTTGAACACTTCCGCCGCGACGGCCGTGTGAATGTCCAGCCCCTTGTGAAAGGCGTCGATGAGGGCGGGATCATTCGACAAATGCGCGAGAAGGCGCAATTCGATCTGCGAATAGTCGGCGGTGATCAGCACATTCGGCTCATCCGGGCCGGAAAATTCACCGCTGAAGCGCTGAGGACGTGGAGAGGGGATTGAAATCTGCTTTGATGGAGCATCCCCAAACAATCCATCGGCGATGCGATCGTCGTCCCCCTCTCCACTCGCCCTGTTGGTTCTCAGCCTCTCAGCGGTGAATTCGCGCTCGAAGCCATTGAGCCAATTCCGCTGCGTCGTTTCCGCCACGAAGGCCCGGCGGATCTCGCGCCCGACATCGGTGCGGATCGGGATGTTCTGCAGGTTCGGATCGCTGGAACTCAAGCGCCCCGTCACCGCCACTGTCTGATTGAAACTCGCATGGATGCGGCCGGTGCGAAGGTTGATCGCCTCCTTCAGCGCGACCAGGTACGTGTTCACGAGTTTCGTCAGTTGCCGGTATTCGACGATCAATCGCGGAATCGGCGATTCAATCTCCGGATCGGCGGCGAGCTTGTCCAACACTTCCTGATCAGTCGAAGGTCCGGTCTTGCCACGGCGCAGAGGCCGCAGGCCCAGGCCGGGCGGAACCGCATCAGACTTGTTGAAGAGGGCGGCGGCCAACTGTTTCGTCGAATCCGGATTGAACGGATGCGGCGCGCGATCCTGAATCTCCTTCTTGAGTTGCGCGACCTTTGATTCCAGATGGGCTCGCTGCCGATCGAGCTCAGCAGGTTCGACGCGGATGCCGTTCCATTCCAGTTCCGCCAGCACCTCCACCAGCGGCATCTCGACGTCGTGAAAGAGTCTCTCAAGCCTCATTTTCTTGAGTTGCGGGGCCATGCAGTCGCGCAAGCGCAGGGTGATGTCTGCGTCCTCTGCGGCATACTCCGTCGCGCGATCCAACGGCACCGTCTCGAATGACCGCTGATTCTTTCCCGTGCCAATGAGGTCGGTGATGGGAATGCACGTGTGATTCAGCAGCGCAAGCGCCAGCACATCCATCTTGTGGCTGGAGCGCGTCGCATCGATCACGTAACTCGCGACCATCGTGTCGAAGCACTCGCCTTTCAACCGCACACCTGCGCGGCGGAGGATGTTCATGTCAAACTTGAGGTTGTGGCCGATCTTGCGGATCGATGCGTCCTCCAGCAAGGGCTTGAGTTTGGCGATGACCGTCTCCTCATCCAGATGTGCATCGGGCGTGGGCGAGCGAACCGGTATGTACGAACCGATCAGCGGTTCGACGCTGACGCACACGCCGCACAGGCAGTCATCGATGAACGACAGGCCGGTGGTCTCGGTGTCGATCGCGCATTCCTTCTTCGCGCGAATGCGTTTGATCAGCGCATCGAGCTGCTTGACGGTGGTGACCGTGTCGTACGCGCCGCGCGATGATGGCGTCGCCGGCGCGATCGTCACCGTCGTCTCCACGGCGGTCGTGAACAAGTCCTCGCCCCCAGCCGCTTGCGGCAAAGCCTGGCCCCCCGCGCGTGCTGGTTTCTCCTCATCGCCCTCACCAGTAGCCTCCATCCCCGCCAGCGCCTTCACCTCGTCCTGATACCGGTTGAACCCCACCTCGCGCAGCGTCGCCAGCAATTCCTCCACCGGCAACTGCTTCGCATCGCTCTTCGCTGAATCCAGATCAAACTCCAGTGGCACATCCTCTTTCAGCCGCACCAATTTCGCCGACAGCGTCAGCACATCTTTCGCCGCCTCGATGTTCTCGCGCCGCTTGCCCTTGATCTCGTTCAGGTTGGCGAGCAGGTTCGCAACGCTGCCGTACTTCAGAATCAACTCCGCCGCGGTCTTAGGCCCGACGCCCGGCACGCCCGGCACGTTGTCCACCGTATCGCCCATCAACGTGAGAATGTCGATCACGTGCTCAGGCTTCACACCCTCGACGCCGAAGACGTCGGCCGCGGTCACCGACGTGTCCTTGTGCACGTCTACAAGTTCCACATTGTGATT
>CAZCGB010000510.1:0-2870 GCA_964498045.1 uncultured Isosphaeraceae bacterium | reverse complement strand
GGCGTCCACCGTCCACGCCGCATGCTCGCCGTAGTCGCGGCGGAGAATGTCGTAACTTGCATGCAGAAGCTCGCCGGCCTCATCGAGTTCGCCTCGCCGCATCAGGCATTCGCCCAGCAGGCCCTGTGCGTAGGCGATGAGCCGGTTGCCCGTGGGAAGGTTCGTCTGCCGCCGGGCAAGGCATTCGCGCAGCAGGTTCTCGGCGGAGTCGAGTTCGCCGCGCGCCATGCGCAGTTCGCCGAGCAGCAGCAGCGCGCCAGAGCGATGCGGATGGTTCTCCGCGAGCTGCTGCGCGAGCGCGCTCTGTTCCTGCGCGACCACCAGGAGTTTGTCGATGGCTGGGACGTCTCCGCGCTGGCATTGCACGTGCGCGAGGCAGTACAGGGCCGCGCCGGTGTCGGGGTGGGCGTCGCCCAATCGCCCGCGGCGAAGGTCGTAGCCGCGCTGATACATCGCCGCCGATTCATCCAGCCGGCCGCGCAGCCGCAGGACCTCGGCGAGATCCAGCAGCGCATCATCCATCGTTGAGACGCGCACGTCGCGCTCGACCGCTTCGAGCAGCATGCGTGAATCCGTCTCGGCCATTTCGTAACGTCCCGCCGCGATGTGGATGCTGCGAGCCTTGTGCAGGATGTTCAGGGTCTTGAGGTCATCGGGCCCGCCCGCCGCCAGCGCGATGTCGTAAGCCTGCCGGGCAAGTTCCTCGCTGCGCGGGTAGTCGTTCTGCCGGAACGCCAGCCACGCCAGCGCGGCAAGGCTGCCGGCGACGTCAATGTGTTTCTCTCCCTGATGCGTCCGTCGCAGTTCCAGCGCTTGCTCGCCCACCATGCGCGACTCGTCAAAGCGGCCCATGTTGGCGTACACCTCGGCCATCTGCTCCAGCAGCGAGGCCCGGGCCGCGGGATACTGCGCCAACTGCTGGTTGATGATATCGACGCTCAAGTCCAGCAGGGCCTGCGGCGTCTGCGAGAGCATCATCTGCTGCTCGAAGTGCTTGTCCGATTCCGTTGGATCGGTCACCCGCAGAAGCTTGACCAGCGATTTGGACACCTGCAGCGCGGCCTCGGCTTCGCTCTCGGCCCGCTGCGCCTGCTGCTGCGCATTGTCCTCAGCCGCCTTCGCCTGTGCCGCCTTGTTGGACGCGACAACCATGCCGATCACAAGCCCCGCGACGGCGATCGTCAACGCGGCGAATGAGATGATCACCAATGACTGGTTTCGCCGCGCCCATTTGCGCAAGTGATACGCGCCGGTGGCGGGCCGGGCGTTGACCGGTTCGTGCCGCAGGAACCGGCGCACGTCCTCCGCAAGTTCCGCCGCCGACTGATATCGCCGGGCCGGTTCCTTCTCCAGGGCCTTGAGCGTGACAGCGTCCAATTCGACGCCGATGCTGTGATTGACCGAACTCGGGCGCTGGGGCTGCGTGTCGCGGATCAATCGCATGGCATCCGAAAGCCCGCGGTTGTTCATGTCAAACGGCAGCTGGTCGCAGAGCAACTCAAACAGCACGACGCCCAGCGCGTACACGTCGCTGCGCGTGTCGACGTCCTTCGCATCGCCTGCGGCGTCGAGTTGCTCGGGCGACATGTACGCCAGCGTGCCGACCACGGGTGTTTCGCTGCGCGTGAGTTGAATGTCGCTGTCGGCCAGGCGCGCCACGCCGAAGTCGATCACCTTCGGTTGGCCGTTGCCATCGACGAGGATGTTGGCCGGTTTGAGGTCGCGATGGATGATGCCGCGCTGGTGGCCGTGATGCACGGCGTCGCACACCTGCGCGAAGAGTTCCAGCCGCTGCGCTAGCGAAAGGTTCCGCTGCGCGACGAAGGCGATCAGGTTCTGCGCGTCGGCGACGAACTCCATCGCGAAGTACAGCAGCGGGCCCATCGCGTCGTCGATGGTACCCGCATCAAAGATCTGCGCCACGCCGGGATGCCTCATGCGGGCCAGGGCTTCGGTCTCCATATCGAAGCGCTGGCGCGCAGCGTGCGTCACCCATGCGGCCCGCAGGAACTTCATCGCCACGGCGCGATTGGGCTGGCGCTGGCGGGCCTCGTACACCGCGCCCATGCCGCCTGCGGCGATGAAGCGCGTGACGCGGTAGTTGCCTACCTCGCGCCCGATCAGGTCGCCCTCGCGCTTGCGCACACGCGCGTCGGCGGCGACGGCAGTTTCCTGAGGCACGCTCCACTCCAGAAACGACGGCTGGCTGGCGTCGGCGTCGAGCAGCGAACGCACCTCACGCAACAGGTCGGCGTCTTCCCCGCAGCGCGTGCGTAAAAAGGCCTCGCGTTCGGGCCCGGCGAGTCCGCTCGCCTCGCCGAAGAGTTCATCAATGGTGTTCCAGCGTTCAGCGCGCATGTCGATGGAAACGGGTTCGCGAAGCAGCATCATGGGGCTCCGTCGGAGAGTGGTGACGCAGATGGGCCCGGACCTTGGCCGCCCAGTTCGCGTTGCAGCCACGCGCGGGCCATGCGCCAGTCGCGCTCCACAGTCGGCTCCGAGACCCCCAACGCGCCGGCGATCTCCGCATTGGTCATGCCGGCGAAAAAACGCATCTCCACGGTGCGGCACTTGCGTTCATCGATCGCGGCGAGACGGGCCATTGCCTGATCTAACGCAAGAACGTCGAGTTGGTGATCATCAAAAACCGCCAAAGTCTCATCCAACGGCAGCGGCAGCCGCCCGCCGTCGCGTTTCGCGGCGTTGCGCCTGCGGGCGTGGTCGACCAGCACGCTGCGCATCGCCTTCGCCGCCACCGCGAAGAAGTGCAGCCGGTCCTTCCATGAATGGTTGGGCGTGTCGGCCAGACGCATGTACGCCTCATGCACCAGCGCGGTGGTGTGCAGCGTCTGCGCCGGTCCGCGATAACC
>CAZCGB010000509.1:0-2885 GCA_964498045.1 uncultured Isosphaeraceae bacterium | reverse complement strand
GTTCAGCGGCAAGGATCCCACCAAGGTCGATCGTTCGGCCGCGTACATGGCGCGCTACATCGCCAAGAACGTCGTCGCCGCGGGGCTCGCCGAGCGCTGCGAGATCCAGTTGAGTTACGCCATTGGCGTGGCCGAGCCCACCAGTGTGCACGTCAACGCCTTCGGCACGCACACCGTCGATCCGGCCAAGATCGAACAGGCGATTCGAGACCACTTCAAATTGACGCCCAAGGGCATCATCGACGCACTCGATCTCAAGCGGCCGATCTACCGCGCGACGAGCTACCACGGCCACTTCGGCCGCAAGCCCGGCGACGGCGGCGCGAACACCTTCACATGGGAAAAGACCGACAAGGCCGCTGAACTCAAGAAGGCCGTCGGCAGCCTCGCGATGGCCGGGGCGCGGTGACCTGACCAGCGCATCGCGCTGCATTCGGCGACATGCGTCGCACCGGGCATGTCCGGGGTTAATTGGGTTGCATGCGCGCCTGCGCGTTGGCGGCGTCGATCCACATGATGCCGTTCACCGGTGTCGGCACGCCGGTGACCCACCATGGTTTTGATTGATCGCCCGCAGGCGGCGAAACTTCGGCCATCGGATCGTCGGCTGTGGGCGAGGGAAACGCGTCGCCTTCGCCGATGATCAACGCTTCGGGCGTCGGCGTCCAATTGACCGGAACGAAAAACACCTTGTCATCGGCGAACATGCGCGGCCAGGGTGCGTTGGGGTCGGCGTCGAACGCTCGGGCGACCCCGCCGAGGAACCCGCAGCGAATCGCCATCACCTTGCCGTCCGGCCGCCACGCGAATTCGTACACGGTGTGATTGAGCAGTTGGCGATGAATGCCATGCAGCGGGATTTCACGCGAGGCGTTGGTGTCGAGGTTGACGATGAACATCGAACCCAGGCCGCTCCATGCCAGCGATTTGCCGTCGGGGCTGAAGGCGTAGGACGAAATGTGCTGGTCGTGGAGCAGCACGGATCGACCGTTGCCCTCGGCGGCGCGGCCGGGCTGATTCGGCGCGGGCTGCACGATCAGGTCGCTGAACTGCTCCTTGCTCTTGCGTGTGTTGAGTTGCACCCAGGCGATCCGACCGTCCGGCACGATAGACAGTTGCCAGGCGCGCTCGGCATCGGCATCGCTGATGCGCCCCGGCGGCGAGCTCGCCTTGAGATCAACGAACCACACAGCCTCGTTCGCGTCATCGGCGCTTCGCTGTGCGAGGAACGCAATAGCGCTGCCGTCCGCCAGCCAGACCAGATGACTTGGACGAACCTGATCGGTCGTCAGCCTTCGCAGGCTGGCGTCTCCAAAGCGATCTGCGTCAGCCACAAACAGGTCGAAGTCGTGGCCTTCCTTCACGCGCTGCGCGTCGCTGTCGATGAACGCGATGTGCTTGCCGTCGGGTGAATTTGCGCCTCGGGGGGCCGCGTCATCGTCCATCACCTCGTGCAATTCGGACGGCTCGGCGGGATCGACCATGATCGATCGCGATTTGACTTGGATATCGAGCCAGTGCGCGCTTACAGGTCGGATGATGTCGGTCTTCTCTACGCCGCCCGCCCGCCCCTCCGTTGGCGGGGCGGCGGCGTGCTGCTGCGCGATGACAGCTGTGACCAGGTAAAGCGCGGCGACGATGGACGATGCACGATGTATTCGCATGCGGGCCTCCATTCGATGCGCGCACGATATCGCGCCCCGGCGTCTCCGCGTGTCACAGGGGCGCAACAGATTCGTTCGCATGCTTCGCCGAAATCGGCGTGCGTCAAAGGTTCGGCTGCGGCGTCACGCGCAGGTACGGCTTGTGCGCCTTCCAGCCCTTGGGAAACATGCCTTTGGCTTCGACGTCGCTGACGGCCGGCACAATGATGCAGTCCTGGCCATGCTTCCAGTTCACCGGCGTGGCGACCTTGTACTTCGCGGTGAGCTGCAGGGAATCGATGACACGCAGGATCTCATCGAAATTGCGCCCGGTCGAAGCCGGATACGTCAGCGAGAGTTTGAGCTTCTTGTCTGGGCCAATGATGAACACGCTGCGCACCGTCATGGTGTCACTGGCATTGGGGTGGATCATGCCGTAGAGGTTGGACACCCTCTTATCCGCATCAGCAAGAAGGGGAAAGTTCAACTTCGCGCCCTGTGTCTCCTCGATGTCCTTACTCCACTTCTCATGATCCTGGAGCGGATCGACGCTGAGACCGACGACTTTGACGTTGCGCTTGTCGAACTCTCCCTTGAGTTTCGCCACCGCGCCAAGTTCCGTCGTGCAAACGGGCGTGAAGTTCTTGGGATGCGAGAACAGCACACCCCATGAATCGCCGAGCCATTTGTGGAACGTGATCGGGCCTTCTGTGGAATCCTGTGTGAAATCGGGAACGACATCGCCAAGTTGCAGCGTCATGAGATTTCTCCTTTTGGGCCATCCAACAGCAGGATGGCGACGGATGATTCTACAGCGCCCTGAAGGATCTGCGTGCGTGCAGTTGTCCTGCACCGCCTCAAGGTGAACAATGGCATTCGTATGTCGATCCGCCCTGCGTCGAGCATTCAATGGTTTCTGCGCGCCGCGCGACTTGCCTCTGTCACACTTCCGTTGGCCGCAATGAGCGTGCTGGGCTGGGGCTGCGTGGAATCGACGATTGCCGCCGCCGGAGCGACCGCGGGGTTCGGCCTTGCGCAGGGGCAAGCCGAGTCGTTCATTCGCGGCGAGCTGAAATCCGCTCGCATGATTTCGATGAGCGAAGCCCGCGCTGCGGTGTTGCAGGCCATGGACGAGTTGCAATTGGAAGTGCGCGAAGAGCGCCTCGGTGACTACGACGGGTACATCCGCGGAAAGGCCATCGGCGGGCGCGAGGTCAAGGTGTATCTCAAGTCCGACAGCCC